>NZ_JBFULH010000136.1:0-10449 GCF_056400445.1 Pseudomonas sp. P5_B2
ATCCTGCGTTGCTGTTCCCCGCCATAGCACGCTATGACTCGTCACAGCGCCTTGGCTATAGACTTCCTGCATCCGAATTTGAACTAACGAACTGGCCGTACAGGCTACATGCGCGCKTCCCATGGGGAGAAAGCGCGGCATTTTACATGAACCAGAGGGTTTGGCTTCAGCTGACGACGGTCTGTTTGCGCAAGCGCCAGGCCATGATCAGCCACACGGCGGTCACCCCAGCGAACTTCGACCCCATGGCAGTAAGGATCACGCCCGGGGTGAAGGCGTCGATCATGCCGAAGAAAATGAAGGTATCGAGGGGTATGCTCAGCGCCGAACTTATCCACAGGCGGTCGTGCAATGGGCGTTTAGTGATGCTGAACACCAGCCAGTCGATGCACTCGGACACCGCAAACGCCGTGGCGCTGGCCAACGCGATGGACGGATCGGAGGTGACGTAGGACAGCACCAGCGCGGCCAACATTGCGGCGATGGCGCCGTGGCCGAAGCGGGTCTGCACCATGTCACGCAGTATGAACACCAATCCACCCCAGGCCGACCAGATGATGTCYAGGTGCGGGGCGGTGGAAAAGGCGTAGTTGATCAGCACGACGCTGCTGATGTAGGCGATCAGGAAGAGCATGGGGCGTGGGGATACCTGTCAATTTGGCGCATAGCGTACTTCAGCAAGGCCGCACAACCAAATCCGGACACGGACCTGTAGCAGCTGCCGAAGSCTGCGTYCGRCTGCGCAGCAGTCGTAAATCCTGAGTCCATCGTTTGCCTGAATAACCGCATTGTTTGATTTTGCGACTGCTGCGCAGCCGGACGCAGGCTTCGCCAGCTGCTACAGGTCCGGGGTTTTTCCGATCATCCAGAGCAGGCCGCTGGATTTGGCCCGTTCATGACACAACCCCAACACCGTGCGGCGCTCATCATTGTCCATCCGGCTCCAGCGGGTAATCTCTTCCACCGTACGCTGACACCCGGTGCAAATGTCATCGTCATCCAACGCGCAAATATTCACGCAGGGCGAAAGCACGGGTCGTTCAGTGGTGTTCATTCTTCCTGCTCGACCAGATCACGGGCATAGCGCTGTGAGTTATGCACATAGTGGGCGGCACTGGCCTCCAGCATCTTTTTCTGCGGCTCGGTCAGTTCACGCACCACTTTGCCCGGCGAGCCCATGACCAGCGAACCGTCGGGAATTTCCTTGCCTTCGCCGATAAGCGAATTGGCGCCGATGATGCAGTTTTTGCCAATTTTCGCGCCGTTCAGAATGACCGCATTAATGCCGATCAAGCTGTAATCACCCACCGTGCAACCATGCAGCATGGCGTTATGGCCAATGGTCACGCCGGTACCGATGGTCAGCGGGTAGCCCATGTCGGTGTGCATCACCGTGCCGTCCTGAACATTGCTGTTCTTGCCGATCAGGATCAGTTCGTTGTCACCCCGCAGCACAGCGTTGAACCAGACGTTGGCGCCCTCTTCCAGTTTGACCTTGCCCACCAGCACGGCATTGGGTGCGACCCAGCTCTGCGGATGGGTTTCGACGCGGGCGTCGCCCAGGCGATATTTCATCTTGTTGTCCTCAAGGCCAGGCAGGCTCATACAAAGCACGATTCACGCCATACGAACGATGGCTTCAGGTGTTGATAAAACTCTTGGGCGGTTGATGCAGGCTGATTTTGGCGTCATAGAGCAGATTGATCAACTCGACGATCATAATCGCGGTCAGACCCCAGATTTTGTATTCGCCATAACGGTAACTCGGCACGTACCAGCTACGGCCTTGATAATCGATTCTATGAGTGTGTTCGCGCGGGTCCATGCGGAAGAATTCCAGCGGAACGCTAAAGACAGCAGCGATCTCGGCATCGTTGGCCCGGTATTCGACAAAATCCGGAATCACCCCAACATAAGGTGTGACCTTGATGCCGTGCAGGGAGATCAGCGGGCTAAGCGGGCCGATCACTTCAACCAGACCCGGCGGCAGGCCGATTTCTTCTTCGGCCTCACGTAGCGCGGTGAAAATCAGGTCGGGGTCTTCGGGGTCGCGACGACCACCGGGAAAGGCCACTTCACCGCCATGGGTCGAGAGCCCGCTGGCGCGCAGGGTCAGTACCAGTTCCGGCTCATCACTGCGAGTGATGGGGACCAGTACCGCAGCCTCCGGGAAACGTTTGTCGGTTTCCAGTGTGCGTGGAGTGTGGTTGCTTACTCGATGCAGTAGCTCGTCCAGCATGAGACTTCTCGATTTATTATCCATAGGGTCTGTTGACGTTTACTGACGACCGCGTTGCGCGGCAGCAAACGTCAACAGACCCTATGCATCATGCACCAATCGAACGGACCGCCCAACCCCATAACCACTGCTTGTCGCTAAACGACAACTTGCCGACAGACACCGCCGCACGCCAAGATAGGCGCAGCATTCAGGAACCCAAGCATGAAATTTTGCAGTCAGTGCGGCAACCCGGTGACCCAGCGCATTCCCGAAGGCGATTCGCGTCTGCGATTTGTCTGCGACAGCTGCCATACGGTGCACTACCAGAACCCAAACATCGTCGCCGGCTGTGTCGCAACCTGGGGCTCGAAAGTGTTGCTGTGTCGCCGCGCCATCGAGCCACGGCTCGGTTACTGGACCCTGCCTGCCGGTTTCATGGAAAACGGTGAAACCATCGAGCAAGCGGCTATTCGCGAAACCGCCGAAGAAGCCTGCGCCCGGGTACGCAACCTGAGTATCTATACGTTGATCGACGTACCGCACATCAGTCAGGTGCATGTTTTTTTTCGCGCGGAACTGGCGGACCTGGACTTTTCAGCCGGTCCCGAGAGTCTGGAAGTGCAGCTTTTCGAAGAAGCCGACATCCCTTGGTCCGACCTGGCTTTCCGCACGGTGGGCCGTACCCTAGAATGCTTCTTTGCTGACCGGAGGACCGAGGTCTACCCTGTGCGGTCCGAATCGATCCCACCGCTGGCTCAGCATGCCATCACTTAAAACATCTATAACTAAAATAGCCGACACCTCTAGGGATATCGTTTCAATGCGCTGGTTGCTTGTCGTTTTTTGCTTGTCGTTCGTTGCCATGTCACAGGCTTCCGTTGCGGAACCCCTGAATGGGAGAGTCATCGAAAAAATTCTGGTCCTTAAATCTGCCCATCAATTGCAATTGATCAATGACGGCAAGCCGCTCAAGACCTATCGCATATCCTTGGGAAAGCATCCCCAAGGCCCAAAACTGATGGAGGGTGACAAACGTACTCCAGAAGGCCTCTACTGGGTGGACTGGCGCAAGGTCAGTGACCGCTTCAACCTGGCAATGCACATCTCCTACCCGAACATCAGTGACTCCGCCCGTTCGCGCCGAGAAGGTGTCGATCCGGGTGGCATGATCATGATCCACGGTACGCCGGACACCGAGGACAACCCTGAGGACCTGTTCCACACCCTGGACTGGACCGACGGCTGCATCGCCATGCGCAACATGGACATGCGCGAAATCTGGAACCTGGTGCCGGACGGCACGATGATCGAAATCCGCCCGTAATTCTCCCCGTTCTGGCGAAAATACTTTTGTGGTTGACATAGATTTCATGTGGGAGCGAGATCGGCTTGCCGGCGATGRGACTAGCCCTGATGGCGTTAGTTAATCGCTGCGAAGTGAGTGCCAAGGTTCAGATTTTGAGCGCCTTGCACTCCACTATCGCGGGCAAGCCCGCTCCCACAATTTTTATTGATGTACATCCGTCAAATTCAGGGCAACGAAACCTGACCTATGCCGGGATCTCATAGTGCCGCTTAAGCTCAGGCAGACGCAGCGCGCTGCTCCGCTTCGTAATGACGAGTCTGGTAAGGCATGAGGGTGAGCCTTCAGGCCGAGGCCTTCATTCAGCCCCCAAGAGACGGCAAGTTCATCACGGCGCCGACGAAGGGGTACGACTGCTTGTGGCGCCTCCCCTTGCTTGGAAGCCGAGTACGCAAAAAGCTCAAGAGCATTGAGGGTTTCCGACACGCGGCTATCGGACACGCACGCAAAACGAGTAAACCGTTCAAGTAAATAGCCTGCACGTCGAACTTCCACCTCATCAGTGTGGCATTTCAGAAAAGCAGTTACTTCATTCTCAAGATTCAAACTACAGTACCAAACAGCTTTGGCAGCGCTGACCAGCGCAGCGTCATCTGCTTGATTCAAAGGTTTTTTGACCAATGTGTCCAAGGCGGAAGAAAGGACGTGGCCTCTATGGGGCGTCGCCATCTGCAGCCTCCAGGTAATCTTGCAAGATATTGGTGAGAACGGAGGTCGCTGGCTCCTTGTTGCCAACATATACATCTATTGCCTGCATTGCCTGACGACGGAGTTCCGGCGTCAGTCCGAATCCCGAGTAACAAAAAACCCGCTGATCTTCATCAGCGGGTTTCTCATTTCAGCGGCTATCAGATTAAAAATCCTCCAACCGCCACACCTCGTAAGCTGGCGTCTCATAGGGATGGCTCTGCTTCAGAGCCACCACCACAGCGCGAATCAACTCATCGCTGACCACCAGCTCAACTTTCCATTCCTCAACCTGCTCGACCTGCCCCGATTCACCAATGAAGGGCTGACTGCCGTCCAACGGGCGAAACTGGCCGAGGCCGAGCACTTGCCAGGCGCAATGGTCGTAGGCGCCGATCCGTCCGCCACCGGCGGCGAATACGGCGCTCTTGATCTGTTCCACATGGCTGACTGGAACAAAAAAGCTGAGCTTATACACAGCGCTTAGTTAACCACTCTTAATTAACCCAAAGGCGAGCGTTACGGAACATACGCATCCACGGTGCGTCTTCGTTCCAGTCTTCCGAACGCCACGAGTTCTGCACGGCGCGGAACACACGCTCCGGGTGCGGCATCATGATCGTTACGCGGCCGTCGCGACTGGTCAAACCGGTGATCCCACGCGGCGAGCCGTTCGGGTTGGCCGGGTATTTTTCGGTGACCTTGCCGTGGTTGTCGACGAAACGCATCGCCACGCAGCCCGACAGATCGGCTTCCAGCAACGCTTCTTCGCTGGCGAACTCAGCATGGCCTTCACCGTGAGCGATGGCGATTGGCATGCGTGAACCGGCCATGCCTTGCAGGAAGATCGAGTTCGACTCCTGGACCTGAACCATGGCCACGCGCGCTTCGAACTGCTCGGAGCGGTTACGCACGAAGTGCGGCCAGAACTCGCTGCCCGGGATCAGCTCGTGCAGGTTGGACATCATCTGGCAACCGTTACACACGCCGAGGGTGAAGCTGTCGTTACGTTCGAAGAACCCCTGGAACGCATCGCGAGCGCGGCTGTTGAACAGCGCGGACTTGGCCCAGCCTTCGCCGGCACCCAGTACGTCGCCGTAGGAGAAACCACCGCACGCCACCAGACCTTTGAACTCGTTCAGGTCGACACGGCCGGCCAGAATGTCGCTCATGTGCACGTCGATTGCGTTGAAACCAGCGCGGTCGAACGCGGCCGCCATTTCCACCTGACCGTTGACGCCCTGCTCACGCAGCACGGCAACCTGCGGGCGGATGCCTTTTTTGATGTAAGGCGCGGCGACGTCCTGGTTGACGTCGAAGCTGAGCTTGACGCTCAGGCCCGGGTTGTCTTCTTCCAGCAGCACGTCGAACTCTTGTTCGGCGCAGTCGGCGTTGTCACGCAGGCGCTGGATCTGGTAGCTGGTTTCAGCCCACTGACGCTGCAGCAGACGACGCTGACCTTCGAACACGGTTTCGCCGTTGAAGGTGATGTTGATCTGGCCGTTGTTCATCGGCTGACCGACCACCGACACACACTCGCCAAGACCGGCAGCGCTGAACTGCGCGAGGATGTCCGGCGTGGAGTCCTGACGAACCTGAATCACGGCGCCCAGTTCTTCGTTGAACAGGATCGCAGCGATGTCGGCGGAGGTTTCTGCCAGACCGTCAAGGTTCAGGCTCAGACCGCAGTGGCCGGCAAAGGCCATTTCCACCACGCTGGTCAGCAGACCACCGTCGGAACGGTCGTGGTACGCCAGCAGATGACCGTCGGCGTTCAGGCCCTGGATCACCGCGAAGAAGGCTTTGAGGTCTTCGGAATCATCGACGTCCGGCGCTTGCGAGCCGAGCTTGCCGTGCACCTGGGCCAGGATCGAGGCGCCCATGCGGTTTTGACCACGGCCCAGGTCGATCAGGATCAGGTCGGTGGTGCCCTTGTCCATGCGCAGTTCCGGGGTCAGGGTCTGACGGATGTCAGCCACTGGCGCGAAACCGGTCACGATCAGGGACATTGGCGAAGTGACAGTCTTGTCGACGCCTTCGTCGTTCCAGCGCGTGGCCATGGACATGGAGTCCTTGCCCACCGGAATGGTAATGCCCAGCTCAGGACACAGCTCCATGCCGACCGCTTTCACGGTGTCGTACAGGCGCGCGTCTTCACCCGGGTGACCGGCAGCAGACATCCAGTTCGCCGACAGTTTGATGTCGGAGATCTTGTTGATGCGCGAAGCGGCGATGTTGGTCAGGGTTTCGCCGATGGCCATACGGCCCGACGCCGGAGCGTCCAGCAGAGCCAGCGGAGTGCGCTCGCCCATGGCCATGGCCTCACCGGTGTAGACGTCGAAGCTGGTGGCGGTAACGGCAACGTCGGCCACCGGAACCTGCCACGGGCCGACCATTTGGTCACGGGCCACGAGGCCGGTGATGGTGCGGTCGCCGATGGTGATCAGGAAGCTTTTGCTCGCAACAGCCGGGTGATGCAGAACGCGTTCTACGCAGTCTGCAATCTCAAGCGTCGACGGATCGAAGTCGTCGCCCAGTTCGTTTTCGCGAACGGCCGAACGGTGCATGCGTGGGGCTTTGCCCAGCAGCACTTCAAGCGGCATGTCCACCGGGCTGTTGCCGAAGTGGCTGTCGGTGACCGTCAGCTGCGGTTCGGCAGTGGCTTCGCCGACTACAGCAAACGGGCAGCGCTCGCGTTCGCAGATCGCCTGGAAGCGTTCGAAGTCAGCCGGGCCGACTGCCAGAACGTAGCGTTCCTGAGATTCGTTACTCCAGATTTCGTGCGGGGCCATGCCCGGCTCGTCGTTTGGAATGTTGCGCAGTTCGAAGCGGCCACCACGGTTGCCGTCGTTGACCAGTTCCGGGAAGGCGTTGGACAGACCGCCCGCACCCACGTCATGGATGAAGCTGATCGGGTTTTTGTCACCCAACTGCCAGCAACGGTCGATGACTTCCTGGCAGCGACGTTCCATCTCAGGGTTTTCGCGCTGCACGGAAGCGAAGTCGAGGTCAGCGGAACTGGTGCCGGTGGCCATGGAGGAAGCTGCGCCGCCACCCAGACCGATCAGCATCGCCGGGCCGCCAAGCACGATCAGCTTGGAGCCAACGGTGATTTCGGCTTTCTGTACGTGTTCGGCACGGATGTTACCCATGCCGCCGGCCAGCATGATCGGCTTGTGGTAACCGCGAACTTCGTCGCCACGCGGGGTGGTGATCGACTGTTCGAAGGTACGGAAATAACCGGTCAGGGCCGGACGACCGAATTCGTTGTTGAACGCGGCGCCACCCAGAGGGCCTTCGATCATGATGTCCAGCGCGGTCACGATGCGCTCAGGCTTGCCGTACGGCACTTCCCACGGCTGTTCGAAGCCCGGGATTTGCAGGTTGGACACGGTGAACCCGGTCAGGCCAGCCTTTGGCTTGGCGCCACGACCTGTCGCGCCTTCGTCACGAATCTCACCGCCACTGCCGGTGGAAGCGCCCGGGAACGGGGCGATCGCAGTCGGGTGGTTGTGGGTTTCGACTTTCATCAGAATGTGCACCGGTTCCTGCACCGCGCCGTACTGGCGGGTTTCAGGGTCCGGGAAGAAACGGCCGGCGACGTTACCGACGATGACCGAAGCGTTGTCTTTATAAGCCGACAGAACGCCTTCGCTGTGCATCACGTAGGTGTTCTTGATCATGCCGAACAGGCTTTTTTCCTGGCTCTGACCGTCGATGTCCCAACTGGCGTTGAAGATTTTGTGACGGCAGTGCTCGGAGTTCGCCTGGGCGAACATCATCAGTTCGATGTCGTGCGGGTTGCGCTTCAAGCCGATGAAGGCGTTGACCAAGTAGTCGATTTCGTCTTCGGCCAGGGCCAGRCCCAGCTCGGTGTTGGCTTTTTCCAGTGCGGCGCGACCGCCACCCAGCACGTCGATCGCAGTCAGCGGCTTGGGTTCGGCATGGCTGAACAGGCCGGCGGCCTGTTCGAGGTTGGCCAGAACGATCTGCGTCATGCGATCGTGCAAGGCGCCTTCAATAAGCTGTGCTTGGGCGTCGCTGAACTGACCGGCCACGTAGAACGCGATGCCGCGCTCCAGGCGCTGGATCTTGCTCAGGCCACAGTTGCGGGCGATGTCGCTCGCTTTACTGGACCACGGCGAGATGGTGCCGAAACGCGGCAACACCAGGAACAGACGACCGGTCGGTTCTTGTACCGGAACACTTGGGCCGTACTTCAGAAGGCGCGCGAGCACCTGCTGTTCGTCGCCGGTCAGGACGCCGGTAACTTCGGCGAAGTGAGCGAATTCAGCATACAAGCCGCTGACAGCCGGGACCTTCTGGCTCAGTTGCTCAAGGAGTTTGCTGTGGCGAAAGGCAGAAAGGGCAGGAGCGCCGCGCAGGATCAACATCTTCGGGACAGCCTCGGGAGGGGTGTGCTTTGAGGCCGTGCATTCTAGCCTAAACCGCCCGCGACATCACCCGAAACGGTACGGGCGSCTGCACCTGGGTGTCGGACCACAGATACGGGCCTGAAAAAGGCGCTCAAAAAGGGTTATTTTTTTGCTCAGAAAAATGCTCTCCAAGCCCATTCCTGCGGGCTCCGGAGTGCTTTTCAATTGCCTAGCAGACAAGCCCTTTGCTGTCGAGATATGGCGCTCGTGGTCCTTTGCGTATACTGCGCAGATGTTTTCCCCAACGGCTTTGCGTCCGCGGTACGCCAAATGGCTGATCGCAACCGGACTCTTCCTGCTGCTCAATGGCTGTGTTGATAAACCCAACACGCTGGAGCGCGTAAAGGAGGATGGCGTGCTGCGCGTGGTTACGCGAAACAGCCCCGCCACCTACTTTCAGGATCGCAACGGTGAAACCGGCTTCGAATACGAGCTGGTGAAGCGCTTCGCCGAGGATCTGGGGGTGGAACTCAAGATCGAGACCGCCGACAACCTCGACGACCTGTACAGCCAGGTCGGCAAGCCTAACGGCCCGGTGCTGGCTGCGGCCGGTCTGGTCGGCAGTGAAGAACGTAAAAAACAGGTCCGGTTTTCCCACTCCTACCTGGATGTCACCCCACAGATCATCTACCGCAACGGCCAATCGCGGCCGACCGACGCGGGTGATCTGGTCGGCAAGAAGATCATGGTGCTCAAAGGCAGCACCCACGCCGAACAGTTGGCGGAGCTGAAAAAGAAATACCCCGGCATTGAGTATGAAGAGTCCGACGCGGTTGAAGTCGTCGACCTGCTGCGCATGGTCGATGAAGGCCAGATCGACCTGACTCTGGTCGACTCCAATGAAGTCGCGATGAACCAGGTGTACTTCACCAACATACGGGTCGCCTTCGACCTCGGCGACGCCAGCAATCAAAGCTGGGCCGTGGCCGCTGGCGAAGACAACAGCCTGCTCAACGAAATCAACGACTACCTCGACAAGGTGCAGAAAAACGGCACCCTGCAGCGCCTCAAAGACCGCTACTACGGGCATGTCGACGTTCTCGGCTACATGGGCGCCACCACGTTCGCCCAGCACTTGCAGCAGCGCCTGCCCAAGTACGAGCAACACTTCAAGGCCTACGCCAAGAAAGAAAAAGTCGACTGGCGCCTGCTGGCCGCAATCGGCTATCAGGAATCGTTGTGGCAACCGGCGGTCACGTCCAAGACCGGCGTGCGCGGCCTGATGATGTTGACCCAGAACACGGCGCAGGCGATGGGTGTGTCCAACCGCCTCGACCCCAAGCAAAGCATCATGGGCGGCGCCAAGTACCTGGCCTATATCAAGGATCAACTGGACTCATCGATTCAGGAGCCTGATCGCACCTGGTTTGCCCTGGCGGCCTACAACGTCGGCACTGGCCACCTGGATGACGCGCGAAAACTGGCGAAGAAGGAAGGCCTGAATCCGGACAAATGGCTGGACGTGAAGAAAATGCTGCCGCGCCTGTCAGAGAAGAAGTGGTACAGCAAGACGCGTTATGGCTACGCCCGGGGCGGCGAGCCAGTGCATTTCGTGGCGAACATCCGTCGTTACTACGACATCCTGACGTGGGTCACGCAGCCACAGCTTGAAGGTGATCAAGTGGCCGAGGGTAGCCTGCATGTGCCGGGGATCGACAAGTCGAAGCCGAGCCAGGAACCTGCACCACTCTAACCCTGATGACACAGATTAAATGTGGGAGTGAGCCTGCTCGCGATGAGGG
>NZ_JBFULH010000137.1:0-10449 GCF_056400445.1 Pseudomonas sp. P5_B2
TAGCTGGCTGGCATTGCCGATCTGGTTTTTCGTGCTGATCGTCTGTGTCACCGGCACGCTGGCGGTGATCAGTCAGGAAATCGTCTGGCTGGCCAACCCGCAAATGCGCGCCAGCCAGCCGTCGGACGATGCGCCGTTGCTCAGCTATGACCAAATCATCGCAGCGATCAAACAGGCCGAGCCCAATACGCTGGTCGAGTCCATTAGCCGCCCCGACGAATCCCACTTCGCCCTCGATGTCGGCGTCAGTTACCCGGATGGTCGTTCGGTGACGGTGTACGTCAACCCGTACAGCGGCGTGATCCAGGGCACTGCCCCAGCATTCGATTTCAAGGCCTTTACCCGCGCGCTGCACGGCTGGTGGCTAGTGCCGTTCACCAACGGCTACAGCTGGGGCTGGTACCTGGTGTCCTTCCTGAGCCTGCCGTTGCTGGCGTCACTGGTCACCGGGCTGGTGGTGTACAAGCGCTTCTGGAAAGGCTTCTTGCGTCCGACCTTACGTATTCGTCATGGCGCGCGAATTTTCTGGGGCGACTTTCATCGCCTGAGCGGCATCTGGTCGATCTGGTTCATTGCGGTGATTTCCATCAGCAGCACCTGGTTCCTGATTCAAGCGTTCATGTTCGATAACCAGGTCACGATTTCCACAGCCCCCGTGGCCTTGGTGGTTCCGCGTGAAAGTGTGCCGGTGACCACCGATGGCTCGCCGGCGCCGATGATCAGCCTCGAAACTGCCATTGCTCAGGCCAAAGAACGCATTCCTGGACTGGACGACAGCTTTGTCACCCTGCCCGCCAATGCCTATAGCTACCTCACCGTGGGCGGTCGCAGTTGGTATCCGCTGATGTTTCAAACTGCCGATATCAACCCGTATAACGGTGACATCGCCTCCACCCGCCTGCTATCGAACCGTTCCGGCCTGGAGCTGGTCACCGAGTCCATGCGCCCTTTGCACACCGGTGATTTCGGCGGGATCTGGATCAAGCTGATCTGGTTCTTCTTCGGTTTGATCCTGAGCATGATGGTGCTCAGCGGCTTGCTGATCTGGACCAAACGCACCGCCCTGGCCACGGCCAACGCCCTGAAGCGCAGCAACAAACAGACGCGGGTGCAAGCCGCCACGGAGGTCAGCCAATGAGCTCGCGCGCCAAGCAAAAACCGGACTCGACACTGCGACGCTTCTGGCTCAAATGGCGATTCCACATCAACGTGCTGCTGCTGTTGGTGCCGCTGGGCTTCATGCCCAAATACTTCGCTGACGCGGCGCTGTTTCGCGGCGATACCGGATTGGGTGAGCGCGAGATCGGGGAAGTCCCGGTCGGGCCGTGGAGCCTGCGTCTGGCCGAATTGCGCAATGAGGCACCCACGCTCGACGGGCCGGCCGGCCACATGAAGAGCTTCACCGCCGCCCTGTGCGAGCGCTGCCGCGATCAGGTCAAGGCGACTTACCTGCGCATCGGGAAACCGCGCAGCCTGCGTGCCGCCGGGGTGATTTTCTTCGGCACGCCGCACCGCATGGGCGCCATGTTGCCGATCCCGGAAAAGACCAAGGCTGACGCCGAACTGTGGATCACCATGGAGGGCTGGGACGGCGCGATGCACCAAGCCTCCCTGCCCCTGAGCCAGGCATCGCCTGCCACCCTCGCGTGGCTGAACCAACAAGGAGGCAAACCATGATCAACGTTTTTCGCCCGCTCCACACCGTGTTGCTGCTGCTTTGCGCGAGCTTCAGCGCCAGCGCCATGGCGCACAACCCGATGTGCGAATGCAAAGCCGTCGATGCCGAACAGATCAAATGCACCGGTGGCTTCTCCGACGGCAGCGGTGCGCCGGGCGTCACCCTGGACGTGATCGGTTACGACGAAACCATCCTGGTGCCGGGCAAGCTCGGTGCCGATTCCACACTGACGTTCAAGAAACCCGGCGCCGAGTTTTATGTGCTGTTCGACGCAGGTCCCGGCCACGTCGTCGAGATCGACCAAGCGGACATCGAAGCCCCATGAGTACGCCAACCACACACGTCGTTCGCCCCGCCGGTGCCGGCCATGAAACCCTTTATGTGCTGCTGTTGTGCCTGATGATTCTGGCAGTGGCCGGCTCGGTGGTCGCCTGGCGTCACGAGTCTCAGGTCGTGAGCAGCGTGAGTAGCTACCAACTGGATGCCCGCCGCGACTTGAGCGCGTCCGAACAGGGCATCTACGCCGACCTGCGGGTGACGCTGGACGAGATTCACCTACTGCGCCAGGAACAACCCTCCCTGCCAACACCCGTGACCCTCGCCGATGAAGGCTTTGCACCCTTTGCCCAGGACGCCAGTTCGGTCAACCGTGGTGACCATGCCTGGCAACTACTCGACGCCAAGGCCTACTTCGGTCAAAGCCAGGCACCCGCCGTGGCCGGTTCATTCTTGATGCGCCTGAGCGCTAGCGACGATGCACCGGACATCTGGCTCAACCGCGCCACCGACCTCAAAGCCCCGACTGACCTGGCTGATACCGCCCTCGAAAGCGCTGGCTGGAAACAGATCGTCGCGCAATTCGATGCCGGCGTGACCCGCCAGCACCGGCACTGACCCCTCGCCTTTACCCGAGAGAAGACCGCTTTCCCATGCCTATTTCATCTTTCTTGCGCCTGCTATCGGTCGGTTTGCTGGCCTGCCTGCTGACCCCTCTGGCCCATGCCGACGACGCCAAGCGCCTGCGCATCGGCATCACCCTGCACCCTTATTACAGCTACGTGGCCAACATCGTCGGCGACAAGGCCGAGGTCGTGCCGCTGATTCCGGCCGGTTTCAATCCGCACGCCTACGAACCCCGCGCCGAAGACATCAAGCGCATCAGCGGACTGGACGTAATCGTGCTCAATGGCGTTGGTCATGACGACTTCGCCGACCGCATGATCGCCGCCAGCGAAACGCCGAACATCCCGGTGATCGAAGCCAACGAAAACGTGCCGTTGCTGGCCGCCACCGGCGTTGCCGCGCGAGGTGCCGGCAAGGTGGTGAACCCGCATACGTTCCTGTCGATCAGCGCCTCGATTGCCCAGGTCAATAACATCGCCCGGGAACTGGGCAAGCTCGATCCGGCCAATGCCAAAACCTACACCCAGAACGCCCGCGCCTACGGCAAACGTCTGCGACAGATGCGCGCCGACGCACTGGCGAAGCTGACCCAAGCGCCCAACGCCGAGCTGCGGGTGGCTACCGTTCACGCGGCTTACGACTACCTGCTGCGCGAATTCGGCCTCGAAGTCACCGCCGTGGTCGAACCGGCCCATGGCATCGAACCGAGCCCGAGCCAGTTGAAAAAAACCATCGACCAATTGCGCGAACTGGACGTGAAAGTGATCTTCTCGGAGATGGATTTCCCCTCCACCTACGTCGACACCATCCAGCGTGAATCCGGGGTGAAGCTGTACCCGCTGTCGCACATTTCCTATGGCGAATACACCGCCGACAAGTACGAAAAAGAAATGACCGGCAACCTCAACACCGTCGTCCGGGCGATACAGGAGTCGGGTCAATGACGACTAAAGAAATAATCAATGCACAAAGCCCCGGTCCAACTGACTCCGAATCCTTTGTGGGAGCTAGCCTGCTCGCGAAGGCGTCCAGTCAGTCAGAATCATCGTTAAATAAGACACCGCATTCGCGAGCAGGCTCGCTCCCACAGGTTTCGGGGCCGACGCYGGATTTTGCGGAGGTCAGCCTGACCCTCGGCCGCACCATGATCCTCGACAAGGTGACCTTTCAGGTTCAGCCCGGCAGCGTGCATGCGCTGGTCGGCCCCAACGGTGGCGGCAAAAGTTCGCTGATCAAAACCTTGCTCGGGCAGATGCCCCATCAGGGTCGCCTGAGCCTGCAATGGCCGGGCGACCCCGGCACCATCGGCTACGTGCCGCAAGCGCTGGAGTTTGATCGCGGCTTGCCAATGACCGTCGACGACTTCATGGCCGCCATGTGTCAGCGACGTCCGGCGTTCCTTGGGTTGAGCAAACATTACGCCGGAGCTATTGGCGAGGCTCTGGAGCGGGTTGGCATGCAGGACAAACGCAAACGGCGCATGGGTGCGTTGTCCGGCGGTGAGCGTCAACGGGTGTTGCTCGCTCAGGGGCTGATCCCGGCGCCGCAGTTGCTGGTCCTCGACGAACCAATGTCGGCGCTGGATGAAGCCGGTATTCAAGTGTTCGAACGGCTGCTCGGCGACTGGCGCCGCAGCGGCATAACCGTGCTGTGGATCGAGCACGACCTGGAAGCCGTGGGGCGGCTGGCCGATCGGGTCACCGGGCTCAATCGCCGGGTGTTGTTTGACGCCACACCGAAACAGGCACTGACGCCGGAACGCCTGCTGACCCTGTTCTCCACCCATCCACGGAGCGCCGCGTGATGAGTTACGAAGCCTTTCGTTTGATGATTCAGGGCTGGGCCTCTTCGGGTTACCTGCCCGAGGCGCTGGCCTACGGATTTGTGGTCAATGCGCTGCTCGCTGGTCTATTGATCGGCCCGGTACTGGGCGGGTTGGGCACGTTGGTGGTGGTCAAGCGCTTCGCGTTTTTCTCCGAAGCGGTGGGTCACGCAGCACTGACCGGCGTGGCCATCGGCATTCTGCTCGGCGAACCTTACACCGGGCCTTACGGCAGCCTGTTTGGCTACTGTTTGCTGTTCGGCATTTTGCTCAATTACCTGCGCAACCGCACCGGCCTGGCACCGGATACGTTGATCGGGGTGTTCCTGTCGGTGTCCCTGGCGTTGGGCGCGAGCCTGCTGCTGATTCTGGCGGGGAAGATCAACGTGCACATCCTCGAAAACGTATTGTTCGGTTCGGTGTTGACCGTCAACGGCAACGACCTGGCGGTGTTGGCCATTGTCGGTTCGCTGGTCATGGCGCTGGCCTTGCCGCTGTACAACCGCATCATGCTGGCCAGTTTCAACCCGCAACTGGCGGCGGTGCGCGGGGTGGCGGTGAAGACCCTGGATTATCTGTTTGTGATTCTGGTGACGCTGATCACCGTGGCGGCGGTGAAGGTCATCGGCGCGATTCTGGTCGGCGCCTTGCTGGTGATTCCAGCGGCGGCCGCGCGGTTGCTCAGCCAGTCACTGAAAGGGTTTTTCTGGTGCTCGGTGCTGATCGCCACGGTCAGCACGCTGTGCGGGATCCTGGCGCCGATTGTCTTCGATCTGCCGATTCCGTCCGGCGCCGCGATCATTTTGGTGGCCGGTATCGCCTTCGCCCTGTCCGCCATCGCGCGCGGTGTCGTCCCCAGCCTGAAAGGGAACCTCGGATAAATGTCTTTTTCTCTGCGTCAACTGACCCTGGCCGTTGCCCTGTGTGGGCTGGTCAACACTTCCTTTGCGGCAGACAACGCCAAACCGCTGCACGTGCTGGCGTCCTTGCCGATCACTTACGGGTTGGGCGAACTGTTACTCAAGGGCACCGATGTCAACCTTGAGCGCGCCGCACCGGCGAATCTGCCCGGCAGTCGCCAGACCGCTTACTTCACTGGCCGTGGCGCCCCGGCGCTGGCCAAAATGGCGACCGATGCCGATGCGGTGATCGGCCTGCGTTCGCTGTGGGCGGATGATCCGCTGTACCCGATATCCCGCCGCAGCAACATTCGAATCGTCGAAGTCGACGCTGCCCGCCCGGTGGATGGCGCCCTGCCCGGCATCGCCGTGCAGCCGGACAACAAGGTCGAAGGTCTGAACAGTCAGCCGTGGTTGTCCAGTAACAACATGGGGCGCATGGCCGATGTGATGGCCGCTGATCTGGTGCGGCTGGTGCCTGAAGCCAAGCCCAGGATCGAGGCTAATCTGGCAGCGCTGAAACAGCGCTTGCTCAAATTCAGCGCCGACAGCGAAGCGCGACTGGCTAATGCTGACAACCTTAGTGTGATGAGCCTCAGCGATCACTTCGGCTATTTGATTGGCGGGCTCAATCTGGAGCTGATCGGAATCGATGCGCGACCGGATGCTGAATGGACACCTGAAGCACTCAAGCTACTGGGTGCGACGCTCAAGGACAACGATGTGGCGGTGGTTTTGCATCATCGGCAGCCTTCGGACGCGCTGAAAGCAGTGATTGTCGAGGCCGGCAGCCGATTGGTGGTGTTGAGTGTGGATGCGGCGGATCCGGTGGCGGAGCTGGAAGGGAATGTGGATTTGGTGATCGAGGGGTTGAACGGCGCTTAAGCCAGTTGGACCGCGTTATCGTTCTTCGCGAGCAAGCCCGCTCCCACATTTGATCTGCGGGGTGACACAAATTAAATGTGGGAGCGGGCTTGCTCGCGAAGGCGGCCTCAGAAACGACACACCTCCAGGACATCAAAAAGCCCGCTGACCTTCTCGGTTCAGCGGGCTCCTTTTTGCACGGTGACTCAGTGAGCCAAAGCCGCCTGTTCTTCCATTTTCCGACGCAAACTCAGCGGACGCATGTCCGTCCAGGTTTCTTCGATGTAAGCCAGGCATTCCTTTTTCAAACCGCTCTTGCCCACCGTGCGCCAGCCTGCCGGTACGGCTTTGTAATCAGGCCAGATCGAGTATTGCTCTTCGTGGTTGACCACGACCTGAAAGAGGATGTCCTCGCGGTCGAATACGGAAGTCATGGTATTTCTCCATCGCTGTAGGGTGGGTTACGCGGCGTGCGCAGCCGTTATGTAGAAAGAACGTTCACGGGCCAAAAAAATTTAGAGGTTGGCGGTGGCTGCGGCCATGGCCCGGCCGAAAATCACCGCCACCTGATCGATTTCAGCGGCCGTGATCACTAGCGGCGGCAGGAACCGCACCACACCGCCGTGACGCCCGCCCAACTCAAGAATCAACCCGCGTTTGAGGCATTCGCGCTGCACCAGTGGCGCCAGATGCGCAAATATCGGTGGATGGCCCTGAGCGTCCGGCGCGCCGGTCGGGTCGACCAGTTCAACGCCGAGCATCAAGCCGCGCCCCCGGATGTCGCCCAACTGCGGGAAATCCCGTTGCAGGATGCGCAGGTGTTCGCTCAGGCGTTCCCCCATCGCTGCCGCGTGTTCGCACACCTTGTGTTCGACCAGATAACGCATCACTGCGGAACCGGCCGCCATGGCCATCTGATTGCCACGGAAGGTCCCGGCATGCGCGCCCGGCAGCCAGGTGTCGAGCCAGTCGCGGTAAACCACCACCGCCAGCGGCAAGCTGCCGCCGATGGCCTTGGACATCACCACCACGTCCGGAATGATGCCGGCGTGCTCGAAGGCGAACATCTTGCCGGTGCGGGCGAAACCGCTCTGGATTTCATCGACGATCAGCGCCACGCCGGCTTTTTCGGTGATACGACGTACGCCACGCAGCCAGTCCAGATCAGCCGGGATCACCCCGCCTTCGCCCTGCACCACTTCAACAATCACCGCGGCCGGCAATTGCACGCCAGCCTCTGGGTCATTCAGCAGGTTTTCCAGGTAATTGAGGTTGACCTTCACTCCGTGCGCGCCACCGAGGCCGAACGGGCAACGGTAATCGTAGGGGTATGGCATGAACTGCACGCCACTGCTGAGCAACGCGCCCAACGGCTTTTTCGGCCCCAGGCTTCCCATCAGGCTCAAGGCGCCCTGGCTCATGCCGTGATATCCGCCCTGGAACGACAACACGGTGCTGCGTCCGGTGGCGGTGCGCACCAGTTTCAGCGCAGCTTCCACCGCATCGGTGCCGGTGGGGCCACAGAACTGGATCTTCGCCTCGGCAGCCAATGCCGGCGGCAGTAAACCGAACAGGTCCTGCACGAATTGATCCTTGACCGGCGTGGTCAGGTCGAGGGTGTGCAGCGGCAGTTCATCGCTCAGCACTTGCTGGATCGCTTCAATCACCACGGGGTGGTTGTGCCCTAGCGCCAGCGTGCCGGCGCCCGCCAGGCAATCGATGAAATGGCGGCCTTCGACGTCTTCGACATAAATGCCCTTGGCGCGTTTCAGTGCCAGGGGAATGCGCCGCGGGTAGCTGCGGGCATTGGATTCCTGCTGATTTTGACGGGCCAGCAGCGGCGATTCGTTGAATTGATAAAGCGTCTCGGCCGGCGCCGGGGCTATCCGGGCCGGCTGATCTTCGATAAGGCTGGTAGCGACTGACATCTCTCGACCCCTCAATAAGGTTTCCTGTTCTGGAAACGCATCAAGGGTTCAAGGATTTAGGCCTTCAACAACGGTTTGTGCATGGGAAAGGCAAAACCTCGCCACCGCATCGGCCCCCTGTGGGAGTTTTGTGGTTGTCAGAGCGGTTGTAGCGGCATGGTCAGCTCAACACGAAGCCCATCCGGCTGGCTGTCAAAACGCAACGTGCAGCCGCAGCGCTGGACAATCGCCTGAACAATCGCCAGCCCCAACCCGCAACCGGTGCTCTGGCCGTTGCGCCAGAAGCGTTGGGTCAGGTTTTGCAAGTCGTCTTCGGCAATCCCCGGCCCATGGTCGCGAACCAGAAAACGCGCACGATTGCCGGTGGTCTCCAGGCTCAATTCCACCGCCCCATCGCCAGGGGTGTGGCGCAGGGCGTTGTCGAGCAGGTTGCGCAACGCGGCAATCGACAACACGGAGGGCATTTGCACCGGCGCATTGGAGAATTTGCTCGGCATTTGCAACTTGATGCGCTGCCGATCTCCACTGGCGGCGTCCTGAATCGCCAGTTTCGCCACTTGCTCGGCGCTGCACTGTACGCCGTCATCGAACGACAGGCTGCCCTCTACCCGCGCCAATAACAGCAATTGTTCAAGGGTCCGATGCATACGGTCGGCGCCCTCTTCGGCCCGAGCCAGGGATTGATCCCGCGCCGCGCCGTCGGTCATGCGTGCCACTTGCAGGTGGGTCTTGATCGCGGTCAGCGGGCTGCGCAGTTCGTGCGCTGCATCGCCAGTCAGTCGTCGCTCGCGCTCGATGGTCTTGCCGATCCGCTGGAGCAGCTGGTTCTGGGTATCCAGCAACGGTTGCAGCTCGCTGGGCAACGGCTGGATCTGCAACGGTTCGAGGGAGTCGGCGCTGCGCCGCATCAGCGCATCGCGCATTCGGTTGAGCGGCGCCAAGCCTTGACCGATGCCCAGCCACAGCAGGCACAGGCAACCAAGCAACGCCACGCCGACGGGTACCGACGCCGCCAGCAGGATCGACATGTTCAGCGCCTCGCGCTCGATTTGCCGGTCGGCGGTGGTGATGCGCAGATCGCCCCGCGCCAGCGTAAAGCTGCGCCAGGGCGCGCCGTCGATCATCTGATCGTGGAAACCCATTTTCTCGGCTTCCAGTTTTTGCTCGGGGTCACTGTGACTGCGGGCGAGAATTTCCCCACGTAACGAACTGACCTGACAAGCCATGCCGCCAGGAATGTTCAATTGTTCCGCACTGAAATGCGTGCCCTCACCTTTGCTCGGCAATGCCGGCAATTGCTCCAGCAGCCCGGCTACCATCCGCGCTGAAGCCACCAGCCGCTGGTCGAGGGAAAACATCATTTGATTACGCAGGTCGCTGAGCATCCAGGCCGCCGCCAGGGCCCAGATAAGGGCAAAAGCGGCGCCGAGGGTCAGGCTCAGGCGCAAACGCAGGCTCATCACTTCGCTTGATCTCCGCCATCAGCCGGCCCCAGGCGATAGCCCAGGCCGCGCACGGTTTCGACGATGCCGTTGCCGAGTTTGCGCCGCAGGTGATGGATGTGGACGTTAAGAGCGTTACTTTCCAGTTCGTCGTTGAAACCGTAGACGCTGTCCTTGAGTTGCTCGGTGGAGAGTACGCGTCCCCGGTTATGCAATAAGGCTTGCAACAACGCCTGCTCGCGGCGCGACAAGTCCACCGGCTGTCCGCCGAGCAGGGTTTCACGGCTGCTGGGGTCGTAAGTCAGGGCACCGTGTTCGATCAGGTTGACGCTGCGCCCGGCTACCCGGCGCAGCAACGTGTGCAGACGCGCGGCAAGTTCACGCAGATCAAATGGCTTGAGCAGGTAATCGTCGGCGCCGGCTTGCAAGCCATCGACCCGATCCGTCACCGAATCCCGCGCGGTGAGAATCAACACGGGAATCTCCAGACCGTTGTGACGCAGCTGTTGCAACAGCTTCAGGCCGTCTTCGTCGGGAAGGCCAAGGTCGAGCACCATGACGTCGAACTCTGCGACCTTGAGCATCGCGCGCGCAGATKAGGCGGTGGCGACGTGCTCGACCGTCAGGCCTTGAGCGGAGAGGCCGGCCACAATGCCGCTGGCGATCAGCTCATCGTCTTCACAAACCAGTACGTGCATGGGCGCTCCRGGAGTAAAAACGCGAGTGAAACAGCTGAGGATTAAGGCGTAATTATGGCAACAGTGATGACTGACGAACAGCCCGACGTTCAGTCAGTCGCCCTTTTGTCCAAATTAAAGCTCATTGTCTGTTTCAAACAGAAATACACAACCACAACAAATCATTCCAAGTTCTAAACCTGCACAAGTAAGATAACCCTGCACCACACTATGAC
>NZ_JBFULH010000138.1:0-10389 GCF_056400445.1 Pseudomonas sp. P5_B2
GGGCATCGACATAGCCCATATTGCCGACAATCTCGTCCATCCAGGCGCGCTCAGGCGCCAGGAAGCCCGGGGATTGCTGGCTGTCGCGCCAGTTCTTGATATCCAGCTTCTGTTGCGCCACGTACAGCGAGCCACAGTAAATGTACTCGCGACGTTTGCGTCGCTGTTTATCCAGATAACGGGCGAAGTCGTCCATTAGCTTGAACTTCTGGTTCAAGTCTTCATCGCCGTTCTGCCCCGAAGGGAGCAGCAAGGTCGCGATGCTGACCTTGTCGAAATCGGCTTGCAGGTAACGCCCGTAGCGATCGGCCGTCTCGAAGCCGAGACCGCTGATGACTGCCTTCGGTTGCAACCGCGAATACAAAGCCACGCCACCTTGGGCAGGAACTTCGGCTTCGCAGGCATAAAGGAAGTAGCCATCCAGTTGGAAGGCTGGATCGTCCAGTTCAAAGGCGGAGGCGCGGGTGTCCTGCAGGCAGATGACGTCGGCATTCTGTGCTTGCAGCCAACTGAGCAAACCACGCTCGACTGCAGCCTGAATACCATTGACGTTCACACTGATGATCCGCATAAATGGCCCCAAAAATCGCGTGCGTGTATGATACACGGCGTCAACCTAATTAGCTAAATCCGTGGTATTCGGGGTTTTTTTCATGCAAGCGTATCAGCGCGATTTTATTCGTTTTGCCATCGATCGCGGCGTTTTGCGCTTCGGTGAGTTCACCCTGAAGTCCGGGCGCACCAGCCCTTACTTCTTCAATGCCGGCCTGTTCAACACGGGCTCGGCCCTTGCACAGCTGGGTCGTTTCTACGCGGCAGCCATCGTCGAGAGCGGTATTTCGTTCGATGTATTGTTTGGCCCGGCCTACAAAGGCATCCCGTTGGCAGCGACCACCGCAGTGGCCTTGGCCGAACATCACGAGCGCGATCTGCCGTGGTGTTTCAACCGCAAGGAAGCCAAAGCCCACGGCGAAGGCGGCAGCCTTGTCGGCGCTCCGCTGACCGGCGATGTACTGATCATCGACGACGTGATCACCGCCGGCACCGCAATTCGTGAAGTGATGCAGATCATTGCCTCCCAGGACGGCGCCAAGGCCAAGGGCGTGCTGATCGCCCTGAACCGTCAGGAGCGTGGCAATGGTGAGTTGTCGGCGATCCAGGAAGTGGAGCGTGACTTCGGCATTCCGGTGATCAGCATCGTTTCGCTGAACCAGGTGCTCGAATTCCTGGCGGACGATCCGCAGCTCAAGCAGCATTTGCCAGCCGTAGAAGCCTACCGCGCCCAGTTCGGCGTTTAAGAACGCTCGCTTGTAGGAGCAAGGCTTGCCCGCGATTCATACGCCGCGGTGTAACAGATGCACCGCGTTATCGTTCATCGCGGGCAAGCCTTGTTCCTACAGGGATCGAGGCGCAAAAAAAGACCCCGTTCAGCCTGGCTGAACGGGGTCTTTTTGTGTGTGCTGCTTAAGGACGCTTGCGATTACTGATCAAAGTACCCACACCGGTATCGGTGAAGATTTCCAGCAGGATCGCATTCGGTACCCGACCATCAATGATCAACGAACTGCCAACGCCGCCCTGTACCGCTTCCAGCGCGCAACGAATCTTCGGCAGCATGCCGCCGTAGATGGTGCCGTCGGCGATCAGTTCGTCGACCTGTTGGGTCGTCAGGCCGGTCAGCACGGTGCCCGACTTGTCCATCAGCCCGGCGATGTTGGTCAGCAGCATCAGCTTTTCAGCKTTCAGTGCTTCGGCGACTTTACCGGCCACCAGGTCAGCGTTGATGTTGTACGACTCGCCGTTGGCGCCAACGCCGATTGGTGCGATCACCGGAATGAAGTCACCTTTGACCAGCAGGTTAAGCAAATCGGTGTTGATGCCGACCACTTCGCCAACATGTCCGATGTCGATGATTTCCGGCTGGGTCATCTCCGGGGTCTGGCGGGTGACGGTGAGCTTTTTCGCACGTATCAGCTCGGCGTCTTTACCGGTCAAACCGATGGCGCTGCCGCCGTGACGGTTGATCAGGTTGACGATGTCCTTGTTGACCTGGCCACCGAGGACCATTTCCACCACGTCCATGGTCTCGGCGTCAGTGACGCGCATGCCATCGACAAAGTGGCTCTCGATCGACAGACGCTTGAGCAGGTCGCCGATTTGCGGGCCGCCACCGTGAACGACTACCGGGTTAATGCCCACGGCTTTCATCAGCACGATGTCGCGGGCGAAGCCGGTTTTCAGCTCCTCGCTTTCCATCGCGTTGCCGCCGTATTTGATCACCAGCGTCTTGCCGACATAGCGGCGAATGTAAGGCAGCGCTTCGGACAGGACCTTGGCGGTGTTGGCGGCGGCTTCGCGTTCGAGGGTCATTCAGGGCTCCGGCACTTCAATAAAATGCGCTTCAATCAATCAAAACGGTAGTTGGAGGTCAGGTGCAACACGTTTCAGCTGGGTGTGGAACACGTCCTTGATGCGCTGCAATTCAGCCTCATCATCGGCCTCGAAACGCAGCACCARCACCGGTGTGGTGTTGGAGGCGCGCACCAGGCCCCAGCCTTTGGCATAGTCAACTCGCACGCCGTCGATGGTGGTCAGGTCAGCGCCTTCACCCCACGTCGCATCGTGCAGTGCATCAATGATGCTGAATTTGCTCTCTTCGGTCACATGGATATTGATTTCCGGCGTAGAAATATCGTTCGGGAAGGTCGCAAACAGCTCTTCCGCAGTGGATTTTTCCTTACTGAGGATCTCCAGCAGCCGCGCGGCGCTGTAAATACCGTCGTCGAAACCGAACCAGCGCTCCTTGAAGAAGATGTGCCCGCTCATTTCACCGGCCAAAAGCGCGCCGGATTGTTTCATTTTCTTTTTGATCAACGAGTGACCGGTCTTCCACATTAGCGGCCGACCGCCATATTCCTTGATCAGCGGAACCAGGCGACGGGTGCATTTGACGTCGAAGATGATTTCCGCGTCAGGGTTGCGCGCCACAACATCACGGGCAAACAGCATCAGCAAGCGGTCCGGGTAGACGATGCTGCCGGTGTTGGTCACGACGCCAACGCGGTCGCCGTCGCCGTCGAAGGCCAGGCCGATGTCGGCGTTGGTTTCCTTGACCTTGGCGATCAGGTCGACGAGGTTTTCTGGCTTGCCCGGGTCCGGGTGATGGTTCGGGAAATTGCCGTCGACTTCACAGAATAGCGGGATGACTTCGCAGTTCAGCGCTTCGATCAGTTGCGGGGCGATCACGCCGGCAGCACCGTTGCCGCAGTCGACCACGACTTTCAGGCGGCGAGCCAGTTTGATGTCCTGGACGATTTCGGTGTTGTAGCGGTCGAGGATTCCGACCTTGGTCACGCTGCCTTTGCCGCTGCTCAGGTTGTGGGTCTTGAGGCGTTCGTGCAGGGCCTGGATCTGTTCGTTGGCCAAGGTGTCGCCGGCGATGACGATCTTGAAGCCGTTGTAGTTCGACGGGTTGTGGCTGCCGGTGAGCATTACCCCGGATTTGCCGGCCAGTACGTTGGCGGCGTAGTACAGCGCCGGCGTTGGCACCAGGCCAACGTCGCTGACGTGGCAACCGGCATCGGCCAGGCCCTTGATCAGTTGCTCGACCAGTTCCGGGCCGGACAGACGACCATCGCGACCGACGGAAACGTTTGGCTCATCCTGCGCCAGGCTCTGCGCACCGATAGCACGACCAAGCCAGTAAGCGGTTTCAGCGTTCAAGAATTCCGGGACGGTACCGCGAATGTCGTAGGCACGAAAGATGCTGTCGGGGAACTTGGGTGCGACTTGGGCGGGGGTGTTCATCTGTAGGAATGCTCCATCTCGAAATTGACTGGACAGGCCTGCCTGGTACGCGTCGGCCGGCTCAAACTGAAGGGTATGACGGCGATTTCCACAGAGAGTTCGTGGTGCGAAAAGGCCATGCCACCGGGATTAACGGGAATTGGGTCGCCCAATGCCTTGATTTTCAGTGGTTAACCATCCAGATGAACTTTGTAATTCATTGCAAAACCTGTGGGAGCGAGCCTGCTCGCGATAGCGGACTGTCAGACAACATCTGTGTGAATGAGCCGCCGTCATCGCGAGCAGGTCGCACCGTCGCTCCCACAATGAAATCATCAATGGCTGCCGGAATGCCCGAAACCGCCTGTGCCGCGCTGGGTTTCGACGAATTCTTCGACCATCTCGAAATGCGCCTGAACCACCGGCACCAGCACCAGTTGAGCCAGACGCTCACCGACGACCATGGTGAAATCGGTCTGGCCGCGGTTCCAGCAGGACACCATCAGCGGGCCCTGGTAGTCGGAGTCGATCAAACCGACCAGGTTGCCCAGCACGATACCGTGCTTATGACCCAGGCCGGAGCGCGGCAGAATCAGCGCGGCCAAACCCGGATCGCCGATGTAGACCGACAGGCCGGTCGGGATCAACACGGTTTCACCCGGCTTGATGACGATGTCTTTTTCCAGCATGGCACGCAGGTCAAGGCCGGCGGAGCCTGGTGTGGCGTATTGCGGCAACGGGAAATCGGTACCGATGCGGGGGTCGAGGATCTTGGCTTGCAAAGCGTGCATGTAAATTAAACCTGGTTCAGACGTTCGGCGATAAAAGTGATCAGCTGGCGAGCAATCTTGCTCTTGCTGGTCTGGGCGAAGAGTGTGGCGTGAAGCTCACGGTCGATCACGCTGCAGGCGTTTTCTTCGCTGTTGAAACCAATACTTGGGTTTGCGACGTCGTTGGCGACGATCAAATCGAGGTTCTTGTCTTTCAACTTGCGGGCAGCGTAGTCGAGCAGGTGTTCGGTTTCGGCGGCGAAACCGACACTGAACGGACGGTCGGGGCGCGTGGCGATGGTGGCCAGGATGTCCGGGTTGCGCACCATCTGTAGCAACAAGCCGTCGCCGTTCGTAGGGTCTTTCTTGAGTTTCTGTGGGGCGACGACTTCTGGGCGGTAGTCCGCGACTGCTGCCGAGGCGATAAACAGATCACAAGGGATAGCGGCTTCGCAGGCGGCGAGCATGTCGCGGGCACTGACCACATCGATGCGCGTGACGCGATCCGGTGTTGGCAGGTGCACCGGGCCGGTGATCAGGGTCACGCGGGCACCGGCTTCTACCGCTGCTTCGGCCAGGGCGAAACCCATTTTCCCGGAGCTGTGGTTGGTGATGTAACGCACCGGGTCGATGTTTTCCTGGGTCGGCCCGGCGGTGATCAGCACGTGTTTGCCGGTCAGCGCCTGGCGCTGGAAGCAGTCCGCCGCGCACTGGGTGAGATCGACGGCTTCGAGCATGCGCCCCAGGCCAACGTCGCCGCAGGCCTGGCTACCGGAGGCCGGGCCGAAGGCTTTGATGTCACGGCTTTCGAGGGTTTGCAGGTTGGCCTGGGTCGCGGGGTCGCGCCACATGGCCTGGTTCATCGCCGGCGCAACAGCGACCACAGCGTCGGTGGCCAGCACCAGCGTGGTCAGCAGGTCGTCGGCAATGCCCTGAGCCAGACGGGCAATCAGGTCCGCGGTGGCGGGGGCGATCAGCACCATGTCGGCCCATTTAGCCAGCTCGATGTGGCCCATGGCAGCTTCTGCCGCCGGGTCCAGCAGGTCGAGGTGAACCGGGTGCCCGGACAAAGCCTGCATGGTCAGCGGGGTGATGAACTCGCTGCCGCCACGGGTCATGACCACGCGCACTTCGGCGCCCTGGTCGATCAGGCGGCGAACCAGGTCGGCACTCTTGTAGGCAGCAATGCCGCCGCCGACGCCCAGAACGATGCGTTTCCGATACAGCCGCTGCATAGGTCTGCCTTTCATTTCGTTGATGACTGCATGGCGAGACCCCCTCCCCAGGGATGAAATCGCCAGCAAAAAAGATGGGCTACGATATCACAGCGACCGCTACGGAACAGCGGGGCTCACATACCAGGGAGGAGCTATGAGTATTCGTGATTGGCCGGCGGCGGAACGGCCGCGGGAGAGGTTGCTGGAGTTGGGGGCGGCAAGTCTTTCAGATGCCGAATTGCTGGCGATTTTTTTACGGACCGGTGTGTCGGGTAAAAGCGCAGTAGACCTGGCTCGACACCTGTTGAATCAGTTTGGCAGCCTGCGTTCATTGCTTGAGGCTGATCAGGTAGCGTTCAGCAGGCAGCTGGGGCTCGGGCCAGCGAAATTCGCTCAGTTGCAAGCGGCGCAAGAGATGGGCCGGCGGCATTTGGCCGAGCGTGCACGCCAAAAATCAGCGTTGGAAAATCCCCAAGCCGTTCGGGATTACCTGAAATCGATGTTGCGCCACGAGCCCCACGAAGTGTTCGGCTGTCTGTTTTTGGATTCCAAACATCAAGTGCTGTCCTTTGAAGTGCTGTTTCGCGGCTCCATCGACAACGCCAGCGTCTATCCGCGCCAAGTGGTCAAGCGCGCTCTGGCCCACAACGCCGCAGCGTTGATCCTCTGTCATAACCATCCGTCGGGCAACTCCGACCCGAGTCAGGCGGATCGTCTGCTGACCAAGCGTCTGCAAGAGGCATTGGGCCTGATCGATGTGCGGGTGCTTGACCATTTCATCATCGGGGATGGCGATCCGCTGTCCATGGCCGAATACGGCTGGATGTAGGAGGGCGGGGAGTCAAGCTAGTCCCTGTGGGAGCGGGCCCGTGGCGAGGGGGCTTGCCCCCGTTGGGCTGCGAAGCAGCCCCAAAATCTCTGATGCCCCAATGATCTTGTGAGTGCTACGCACTCAAACGGGGCGATGCGTCGTTCCGACAAGCCCCCTCCCACAGGTTTTGTGGCGAACCTTTTACTTGAGGTTGACCTTGGAGTAGTCCTGACGGCCGAACGGGCTGACTGCATACCCGTCGACATCCTTGCGCGTCAGCGCGAACGCCGTCGGGTGCGCCAGCGGCAGCCACAGCGCCTGCTGCTGGATCTGTGCCTGGGCCTGTTCATAGAGCTTGGTGCGCACACCTTGCTCGCCAGTGGTCTTGCCGGCACTGATCAACTTGTCCAGGTCCTGATTGCAATAACGGGCGAAGTTGGTGCCGGATTTGACCGCTGCGCAGGAAAACTGCGGCGTGAGGAAGTTGTCCGGGTCGCCGTTGTCGCCGGCCCAGCCCATGAACAGCAGGTCATGTTCGCCGGCCTTGGCGCGGCGGATCAGTTCGCCCCACTCGATGACACGGATTTCGGCCTGAATGCCGATTTGTGCGAGATCGGACTGCAACAGTTGGGCGCCAAGGCTCGGGTTGGGGTTCAGCGTGCTGCCGGAAGGGCGGGTCCAGATGGTGGTCTGAAAGCCATCCTTCAGGCCGGCCTTGGCCATCAATGCCTTTGCCTTCTCAACGTCGTGCGGGTAACCCGGCAAGCTTTTGTCGTAGCTCCAGGTGTTCGGTGGGTACGGGCCTTTGGCGGGTTCGGCGGTGTCTTCGAACACGGCTTTGACGTAATTGGCCTTGTCAAAGGCGAGGTTGATCGCCTGGCGCACTTCCGGCTTGTCCAGCGGTGGATGCTGGCTGTTGATACCGACGAAAGCGGTCATGAAAGCGTCGGTCTTTTCCACTTTCAGTGCCGGCTCTTTCAGAGCTTCCTGTACGTCCAGAGGCTTGGGCGACAGGGCGATCTGGCACTCGTTGCGGCGCAATTTCTGCAAGCGAACGTTGGCGTCCGGGGTGATCGCGAAGATCAGTGGGTCCACCGAGGGCTTGCCGCCGAAGTAGTCCGGGTTGGCCTTGTAGCGAATCGACGCGTCTTTCTGGAAGCGCGTGAACACGAAGGGGCCGGTGCCGATTGGCTGGCTGTTGAGTTTTTCCGCAGTACCGGCCTTCATCAGCTTGTCGGCGTACTCTGCGGAATAGATCGAGGCGAACCCCATGCTCAGGGTGGCCAGGAATGTCGAATCCGGGTGGTCGAGGGTGAAACGTACGGTCATCGGGTCCAGCGCGTCGATCTTCTTGATCAGTGTGGGCAATTGCATCGATTGCGCATGCGGGAAGCCGCTTTGGACGACTTTGTGCCACGGGTTGGCCGGGTCGAGCATGCGCTCGAAGCTTAAAATCACGTCTTCGGCGGTCAGATCGCGCGTCGGGCTGAAGTACTCGGTGCGGTGGAATTTCACCTGTGGATGCAGTTTGAACACGTACGTCAGGCCGTCGGGCGAGACTTCCCAGCTGTCCGCGAGGCTGGCCACCACTTTGCCGCTGGCGGTGTCAAAGTCCACCAGACGGTTCATCAGCACGTCGGCGGAGGCGTTGGTGGTGGTCAGCGAGTTGTATTGCACTACGTCGAACCCTTCAGGGCTGGCCTCGGTACAGACAGTCAGGGCCGCGGCCATGGCCTGTGGGCCCAGCAGCAATGGGGCGAGCAAGAGGGGAAGGGCAGCGAGGCGCATGGTCGGATTCCTTTACAGATMGAAGGCCCATCTGCAAGTGCAGTCTGGAAAAGGCTTACCCTAGTAGTCTCTTTTGCAAATGACTATCCCCTTTTTCATTTTAGGGGGAGTATGTGCGATTGTTTTCAGTGGCACGGGCTGAAAAAAATCCTGAATCGGCGGGTTGGCCGATTCTCTGCGACGAATGGTCTTCATCAACGATAGCCTTTATCCAAGGCACTCGTGGCCCGAAAAGCGGGGTTTTTATTAAGTCTGTGCACACGGAATGTTGTTGATCTCCAGTCTTTCTGGTATAAAGCAGCGCTCTTTTCTAGGGGCCCGGTTCCTTCACTGTAGGTGTAGCCGGTAAGACCTCTAAAGAAACGCGGCGCCTGGCGCCAAATGACTGAGAGATTAAGCGGCCAACCCATGCCGGGTTGGGCATGTGGTTTTAGAGGGCTGAGGCATGTCGAGAGTATGTCAAGTTACCGGTAAGGGTCCGGTGACTGGGAATAACATTTCCCACGCAAACAACAAAACCCGTCGTCGTTTCCTGCCGAACCTGCAGCATCACCGCTTTTGGGTTGAAGAAGAGAAACGTTTCGTGCGTCTGCGCGTATCTGCCAAAGGCATGCGTATCATCGACAAGCGTGGCATCACTGTCGTGCTGGCCGAAATCCGCAAAGCCGGCAAGATCTAAGGGAGCTAATCATGCGTGAATTGATTCGTTTGATTTCGAGCGCCGGTACTGGTCACTTCTACACTACCGACAAGAACAAGCGTACTACTCCGGACAAAATCGAGATCAAGAAATTTGATCCGGTTGTTCGCAAGCACGTGATCTACAAAGAAGGCAAAATCAAGTAATTGATTTTTCTCTCTTACGAAAAAGGCCCGTATCGCGAGATACGGGCCTTTTTTGTTGCCTCGATGACTAATCTGTCAAGCTTTTAGCCAAAGATGAACGAGACAATAGCGCCTGCCCCGTTGCCTTGGATTTTGATCCGTTCGGGATTGAGATCAAGGGGCATCGGTTCGTCTACACCGACCACGCACGTGCGGCCGGTCAGTTCGGCAATGTAGGGTTTGACGCTGCGTACATAGCGGCTGCCCACCAAATGTTGAATGTGCTGCAGAACCTGATCATTGGTCATCATCTTAAATCCTTTTGATTGAGTGAAATATCCTTCGGTATCACTCAATACTCCACCCMTGCAAAACATTCGGTGCGGTACATAGTTATTTTTTCTGTTCAAACGCCACATAGATCTTGCGGCACGGCTCTAGCACTTCCCAAGTGCCCTGGAACCCGGCCGGAATCACAAAGCGGTCACCCGCGCGCAGGGTTTTACTGTTGCCGTCGTTGTCACGCAGCACTGAAACCCCCTGCACGATCTCGCAGTACTCGTGCTCGGTGAAATTCACGGTCCATTGCCCGATTTCGCCTTCCCAAACGCCAGCATTCAATTGCCCGCACGGGCTGTTGTAATGGTTGTACACCGCTTGTTCGGGATCGCCCTTGAGGACTTTCACCGGGTCCGGCCGATAGCGCTCGGGCGCGGTGGTGGCCTGGCTGAAGTCGACGACATCCTGGATATTCATTGTTGTAATTTCCCGTGATTGCCTGAAAAGACCAAAGTCTATGTTTATTAAAATGAACATCGCAAGGCCGTTTGACGGGCTTATGTCAAATATATTGAAACTTCACCTGCCGCTGGTTTAGGGTGACAGTTGCCTTGGGCCGAAAAGCAGGCTGGCCGGGCAGAATTCCTGACAGCGCCCGCGAAGACCGCGCAGCGTTCGTATTCAATAAGAGGAGGACACTCGAATGACCACCCTGACTCGTGCTGACTGGGAACAACGGGCTCGCGATCTGAAGATCGAAGGCCGCGCCTACATCAATGGTGAATACACCGATGCTGTCTCCGCCGAGACCTTCGAGTGCATCAGTCCGGTCGATGGTCGTCTGCTGGGCAAGATTGCCAGCTGTGACGCCGCCGACGCCCAGCGCGCTGTTGAAAACGCCCGCGCCACCTTC
>NZ_JBFULH010000139.1:0-10305 GCF_056400445.1 Pseudomonas sp. P5_B2
CCATAGATGCGCTCGACGTGGTTGGACCCGCAGATGTGTTCGCCTTAGCGAATAGTCTGTACGACAGGGAGGCTGCCCCCTACGTACTTGAGTTGGTTTGTTCGGATGCTAATGAACATCTGGAGAACAGCACCGGCTTCAAACTCACAGCGCACAGGACGCTTGCGCAAGAGCGCCTCGAAAACAAAGCAATCGACACGTTGATCGTGGCTGCGGGCTGGGAAGTAATGGGTCAGCTTGATGAGGCGGCTATCACATGGATTGGCTCGCAGTCCGAGACGGTGAGGCGCCTGTGTTCGATAAGTGTAGGTGCGTTCGCACTTGCCGAGGCAGGAGTCCTGGAGGGGCGCAAGGCCACGACGCATTGGCAGATGACGCGCGCGCTGGCTGAGCGCTATCCAAATGTACAGGTTGATCCAGATCTGATCTGGGTCAAAGACGGTAATGTGTACACGTCGGCTGGCACATCCGCCGGGATCGATCTTGCACTGGCATTGGTTGGCGAGGATTTAGGCGATGACGTCGCTTTGGACATTGCGAAAAACCTGCTCCTGTTCTTGCGGCGTCCTGGTGGACAGGCACAGTTCAGTGTCACCAGTCGGTCGCAGGATGTACCCGGTACGAATCTGGGTGAGCTATGCCAGTGGATCAGGGAAAATCTAAATTCGGAACTGTCAGTCGAAGCACTGGCCGGCAGGCTTTCCACAAGCATCAGGACGTTATTACGCATGTTCCAGCAAGAGCTGCAGACTTCGCCGGCAAAGTACGTCGAGGACGTTAGGGTGGAAGCAGCCTGCAGAGAACTTGAGCTTGGAGGGCAGTCGATATCAGAAGTCGCGCGTCGCTGTGGTTACCACAGTGTGGATGTCTTAAGGAATGCATTTGTGCGACGTCTTGGGGTTAGCCCAACGGAATACGCACAACGTTTCTCCCGAAATGGCGAGTTGACCTAAGCGTTGTAAATAGTCAGAGCTCTAGGGGGCTTGTATCTCTACCAGTTTCCCATCGCCGTTTATGTCAATGGTTTCAGCGTCGTCATTGGATTGCTCGGCAGTGCAGTCCAGCAGGTGATACTGCAATCCAGCCCACCCAAGTAGTTGCCGTACCATCTAACTTGATCTGCCGCTAGTCGATCAGACGCCCACGTTTCAGAGGTGTTTCGCGAGAGTCTTCGATCAGGGCTGAGGATGGTTTTAGCTTGTCCCCATATGAAAAAAATTGAATGGCGCTACGCAGCCCGCTCTTTTGGTGCGGGAGCAGTAGGCCAAGCACTGATCACCGACTGCAGAAACTGCTCGGATAACTCAGGCTTGTTCAACGCCCTGGCAATCAGCATGGCCCCTGCGATCGATGACAGGATGCGCAGCGATTCCAGATACTTCTCGTCATGGCTTTCCCCATCGACCAACGCCATCAACGTTTCGATCAAGCGTTCGACGCCTTTGGTGAAGGAAACACTGACGGTCCCACCCGTGCGGGCCACGTCGGCGCCCAGCGCGGGGATAGGGCAGCCCTCGGTCCAGTTATCAAGATGCGCTTGCGTCAAGTAACCCTTGATCAGTTCGGGAATGGATTTGGCGTTTTGCCAGTCCTGGATATTGGACTCGAACGTCCGACTGACGGCCTCTGAGGCTAGTTGTTCCTTGCCGCCCGGAAACTGTCCGTAGAAGCCGCCATGGGTCAGGCCCACGGAGCGCGACAGTTCACCAATGCCGATGCCATCGATGCCCTTTTCCCGATACAGCCGGGACGCAGCCGTGAGGATCGCTTCTTTGTTCGCGGCGGCCTGGTCTTTTGTGACTTTCATGAGACTGCTCCTGTAGCCCAGTCGGTTGCACTTGGGAAAAGCGTCGCTGAGAGGCTGGTATTTATTATGGGCGTCATATAAGGTCGTTGCAATGGCTTTGCCCGAATCGACGCAAGTCTGTCGGATCCCGAGCCTGTGGCTCAAGTTGAAAATCTCTACGTGGACCGGACTCATGAATCGTAATGATCTGCGCAGTATCGATCTGAACCTGTTGGTGGTGTTCGAGGCGCTCATCCAGGAACGTAATCTCACCCGCGCCGCCAAGCAATTATCCTTGGGCCAGCCTGCGGTCAGCGCGGCGCTGGTGCGTTTGCGCAAGCTGTTCAACGACCCTTTGTTCGAGCGCATCGGTCGCCGGATGGTGCCCACTAAGCGAGCGTTGAATGCTGCGCAGGCGTTGGGGCCGGCGCTGGATTCCGTTTGTACCGTGCTCACCAATACCAAGGTTTAAGCGGGATCGATCCTTTTTTTACCCTTAAACATGATGGTCATCATTATTGGTGATAGCCAACTTCACTCCGTTCAATTCGTCGCGACCTCGCGCGACGCCGAGAATCCGGAAATTCCCAAACCGTCTGGCGGACACTACCTATGGAACAGTCACTCAAACCTTTGCGTTATCCCCTTGCTGCACTGGCGTTGGTAGTGCTTACCGCGTGTGAACGCACACCCAATGCCGCCCAGGCGCCGGGTGCGCCGCACGTCACCGTGGCCAAGGTGCTGGAGCAACCCATTACCGAATGGGACGAAGTCACCGCCCGCCTGGAAGCGCCGGAAACCGTCGAGGTTCGTCCTCGGGTAACCGGGCAGATTGATCGCGTAGCCTTTAACGACGGCGCGCTGGTGAAGAAGGGCGATTTGCTGTTCCAGATTGACCCACGCCCGTTCGAACACGAAGTGCATCGCATCGAGGCGCAGCTGCAACAGGCGCGCGCCACCCTGGTCCGCACCGGCAACGAAGCGCTGCGGGGCCAGCGCTTGTTGAGCAGTAACGCGATCTCCGCCGAGCTGGCCGACACCCGCACCACCACCGCGCAGGAAGCCCGGGCCGGGGTCGATGCCATTCAGGCGCAGTTGGACCTGGCGCGCTTGAACCTCAGTTTCACCCGCGTCACCGCACCGATCACTGGCCGGGTCAGCCGGGCGGAAATCACCGCCGGCAATATCGTGACCGCCGACACCACACCGCTGACCAGCGTGGTCTCCACCGACAAGGTCTACGCCTATTTCGATGCGGACGAACGCATGTTCCTCAAATACAGCCTGCTTTCCCGCCAGGGGCAGCGCGGTCAAGCCACGCCGGTGTACATGGGTTTGTCGAACGAGGAGGGCAACAGTCACCTCGGGCAGATGAACTTTGTCGACAACCAGGTCAATCCGAAAACCGGCACCATTCGTGGTCGCGCGGTGTTCGATAACGCTGACGGGCAGTACACCCCCGGTCTGTATGCGCGCTTGAAACTGGTGGGCAGCGCCGCCTATCCCGGCCTGCTGATCAAAGATGAAGCGGTGGGCACCGACCTCGGAAAAAAATTCGTGCTGGTGGTCGATCAGGACAATAAGGCTGTTTATCGCAGCGTCGATTTGGGACCGAAACTTGAAGGTTTACGCATCGTGCGCAGCGGTCTGCAAAAAGAAGATCGTATCGTCATCAACGGCCTGCAGCGCGTGCGGCCCGGCGCGGTGATCAGTCCTGAGGATGCGCCAATGGCGAGTCCTGAAGTCGTGTCGATCCTTGAGCAAAAACGTCAGGCGATTGAAGCCTCCCATCAGCCGGTTTCCACGCAATCACCTGCACTGGTGAAAGCGGAAGCAGCCGCCGCACCTCGCGGATAAGGAGCACCGACATGAAGTTTTCCCAGTTCTTTATCACGCGACCGATCTTCGCGGCGGTACTGTCGCTGCTTATCCTGATTGCCGGCGCGATCTCGCTGTTCCAGCTGCCGATCAGCGAATACCCAGAAGTGGTGCCACCCACCGTGGTCGTCCACGCCAACTACCCCGGCGCCAACCCGAAAGTCATCGGTGAAACCGTGGCCGCGCCGCTGGAGCAGGCGATCACCGGCGTCGAGAACATGCTGTACATGTCCTCGCAATCCACCGCTGACGGCCGACTGACTCTGACTGTGACGTTCGCCCTGGGTACCGATCTGGACAACGCCCAGGTCCAGGTGCAGAACCGTGTGACCCGCACCGAGCCCAAGCTACCCGAGGAAGTGACGCGCATCGGCATCACCGTCGACAAGGCGTCTCCCGAGCTGACCTTGCTGGTGCATTTGGTGTCGCCGGACAAGCGCTACGACATGCTCTACCTGTCCAACTACGCGATTCTCAACGTCAAGGATGAGCTGTCGCGCCTGGACGGTATTGGTGACGTGAAGATGTTCGGTATCGGCGATTACTCGCTGCGTATCTGGCTCGATCCGAACAAGACCGCTTCACGCAATCTGACTGCGACCGACGTGGTTAACGCAGTGCGCGAGCAGAACCGTCAGGTCGCTGCCGGGCAACTGGGTTCGCCGCCAGCGCCAAACGCCACGAGCTTCCAGATGTCGATCAACTCCCAGGGACGATTGGTCACTGAAGAAGAGTTCGAGAACGTCATTATCCGCAGCGGTCCGGACGGCGAGATCACGCGCCTGAAAGACATTGCCCGGGTCGAGTTGGGTTCCAACCAGTACGCCTTGCGCGCCTTGCTCAATAACGAGGAAGCGGTGGCGATGCCGATCTTCCAGCGTCCGGGGTCCAACGCCATCGACATCTCCAACCAGGTGCGGGCGAAGATGGCCGAGCTGAAGAAGAACTTCCCGGAAGGCATGGACTACAAAATCGTCTATGACCCGACGATCTTCGTGCGCAGCTCCATCGAGGCGGTGGTTCATACGCTGTTCGAAGCGTTGATCCTTGTGGTGCTGGTGGTGATTCTGTTCCTGCAAACCTGGCGCGCCTCGATCATTCCGCTGGTCGCGGTGCCGGTGTCGCTGATCGGTACGTTTGCCGTGATGCACCTGTTCGGGTTTTCGCTGAATGCGTTATCGCTGTTCGGCCTGGTGTTGGCGATCGGGATCGTGGTCGATGATGCGATCGTGGTGGTGGAGAACGTCGAACGAAACATCGAGTCGGGGCTTGAACCGGTCGAAGCAACCAAAAAAGCCATGGGCGAGGTCACCGGGCCGATCATTGCCACGGCACTGGTGCTGTGTGCGGTGTTCGTGCCCGCAGCCTTTATCTCGGGCTTGACCGGGCAGTTCTACAAACAGTTCGCCCTGACCATTGCCATCTCCACCGTGATCTCGGCGTTCAACTCCCTGACCTTGTCGCCGGCATTGGCCGCGGTGTTGCTCAAGGCACACGGCGCGCCGAAAGACCGCTTCTCCAAAGTGCTGGATCGTCTGCTCGGTGGCTGGCTGTTCAAACCCTTCAACCGCTTCTTCGACAAGGCCAGCCATGGCTACGTAATTGCCGTGGCCAAGGTCATTCGGGGCAGCAGCGTGGCCTTGCTGGTCTATGCCGGCCTGATTGCAATGACGTACGTGGGCTTCAGCACCACGCCAACCGGCTTCGTGCCGACCCAGGACAAAAAGTACTTGGTAACCTTTGCGCAATTGCCGGACGCGGCGAGCCTTGATCGCACCGAGTCGGTGATCCGGCGCATGAGCACCATCGCGATGAACGAGCCGGGCTTCGACAGCGCCGTGGCGTTCCCGGGCCTGTCGATCAATGGGTTCACCAACAGCTCGAACGCCGGCATCGCCTTCATCGGCTTGCGGCCCTTCGACGAGCGCAAAGCTCCGAGCCTGTCCGCCGGCGCGATTTCCGCTTCGCTGAACGCCAAGTTCGGTGGCATCCAGGACGCCTACATCGCGGTGTTCCCGCCGCCGCCCGTGCAGGGGCTGGGCACCATCGGCGGGTTCCGCTTGCAGATCGAGGACCGGGGCAACCTGGGTTACGAAGAGCTGTACAAAGAGACCATGAACATCATCGGTAAGAGCCGCAGTGTTCCGGAGCTGGCCAATTTGTTCACCAGCTACACCGTCAACGTGCCGCAGGTCGACGCTGCGATTGATCGGGAAAAAGCCAAGAGCCATGGCGTGGCCATCAACGACATCTTCGACACATTACAGGTGTACCTGGGCTCACTGTATGCCAACGACTTCAACCGTTTCGGGCGGACCTATCAGGTCAACGTGCAGGCCGAACAGCAGTTCCGCCAGGAACCGGAGCAGATCGGTCAGTTGAAAGTGCGTAACAACAAAGGCGAAATGATCCCGCTGGCCACGTTCGTCAAGGTCAGCCCGACGTCGGGGCCTGATCGAGTCATGCACTACAACGGCTTCATCACCGCGGAAATCAACGGCGGCGCCGCGCCGGGCTACAGCTCAGGCCAGGCCCAGGCGGCGATTGAAAAGCTGCTCAAAGAAGAGCTGCCCAACGGTATGACCTACGAATGGACCGACCTGACCTACCAGCAGATCCTGTCCGGCAATACCGCGTTGCTGGTGTTCCCGCTCTGCGTGCTGTTGGCGTTCCTGGTCCTGGCGGCGCTGTACGAGAGCTGGAGCCTGCCACTCGCGGTGATCCTAATCGTGCCGATGACCCTGCTGTCGGCGATTGCCGGGGTGATCATTTCCAAGGGCGACAACAACATCTTTACCCAGATCGGCCTGATCGTGCTGGTGGGCCTGGCGTGCAAGAACGCGATCCTGATCGTCGAGTTCGCCAAGGATAAACAGGAGCAGGGCATGTCGCCGCTGGACGCGGTGCTGGACGCTTGCCGCATGCGGTTGCGGCCGATTCTGATGACCTCGTTCGCCTTCATCATGGGGGTGATTCCGCTGGTGACCTCCACGGGTGCCGGCTCGGAAATGCGCCGGGCGATGGGGGTCGCGGTGTTCTCCGGGATGCTCGGCGTGACCTTCTTCGGGTTGCTGCTGACGCCAGTGTTCTTCGTGCTGATTCGTCGTTCCATCGAGCGCAACAATGCGCGCAAAGCGGCTCGTATTAACCAAACCCATTCGCTGAATTCGGAGGCGCACTAATGAACGCTTTCAAGCTGTTTTTACCCAGCCTCCTGGTTGCTGCGTTGGCCGCCTGCACTGTGGGTCCCGACTACAAAACACCTGACACCGCGCCGGCCACTGTCGTGTCGATCCAGGGCGGGCACTACGATCAGTCGCGGTTCGAAACGGTGTGGTGGCAGCAGTTCGATGACCCTACGCTCAACCAGTTGGTGAGCAAGTCCCTGGAAGGCAACCGCGATCTGCGCGTCGCGTTTGCCCGATGGAAAGCGGCCCGGGCGATTCGTGATGACGTCAGTAACGACAATTTGCCGGTGGTCACCAGCCGCGTCAGCAGCCAGCAGGGGCGGGGGCAGGTGCCCGGCCAGACCGAAAGCCGAGTCAATCAGGAGCGCTACGATCTGGGGTTGGACATGGCTTGGGAAGTCGACCTGTTTGGCCGAATCCAGCGGCAACTGGAATCCAGCGATGCTCAGGAAGACGCGGCAGCAGCGGACCTGTATCAATTGCGCGTTACCATGATCGCCGAGCTGGTCGATGCTTATGGTCAACTACGGGGCGCTCAACTGCGGGAAAAAATCGCCCTGGCGAACCTGAAAAATCAGCAGGACTCGCGCACTGTGACGGTGAGCCTGCGCGACGACGGTGTGGGCAATGAACTGGACGTGGTGCGGGCCGATGCCCGACTGGCCGCGGTCGAAGCGACGGTGCCGCAACTTCAGGCGGAGCAGGTGCGGGAGAAAAACCGCATTGCCACGCTGTTGGGTGAGCGCCCGGATAAATTGAGCGTGTCGCTCAATCCCGCCGACTTGCCCGCCATCGCCAAGGCCCTGCCGATCGGTGACCCCGGCGAGTTGTTGCGCCGGCGTCCCGATGTCCTTGCCGCGGAGCGCAGGCTGGCGTCCGCTACAGCGGATATCGGCGTGGCCACTGCCGACTTGTTCCCTCGGGTCAGCTTGAGCGGCTTCCTCGGCTTCACCGCCGGCCGTGGTTCACAGATTGGCTCCAGCGCTGCCCGGGCCTGGAGCTTGGGTCCGAGCATTACCTGGGCGGCATTTGACCTGGGCAGCGTGCGGGCGCGCATTCGCGGTGCCAACGCCAACGCCGAAGGGGCCTTAGCCACCTATGAACAGCAAGTCTTGCTGGCGCTGGAAGAGTCGGAAAATGCGTTCAGTGACTATGGCAAACGCCAACAACGCTTGCTGTCGCTGATCAAACAAAGCGAGTCGAGCCGCGCCGCTGCAGACCTCGCGGCCATTCAGTACAAGGAAGGGACCGTGGATTATCTGGTATTGCTGGATGCGCAACGCGAGCGACTCAATGCCGAAGATGCCCAGGCCCTCGGTGAAACCGACCAGTACCGCGGCATCGTTGCGATCTATAAAGCCTTGGGAGGAGGGTGGAATAGCGGCGGTGGCGACGTTGCGGCGATTAACTGAATAGAACCTAAAGATGCCTTAGTGAAATTCTGGGTATAAATCTTGCGCAAGTGAGGCTTTTTTGAGTACAAAAAAGGGCCTTTCTTAGGTCCTTTTGTTAGGGGCACAAAAATCGTTTCAAGGCGTGGGCCAAAACCGCATAAGACTCTCAATATTAAGCTGGCGTGTTGAAATGCAGTCTTGCTCTTTCTATTTTCACATCATTATCCATGGGGTCGGCGTCGTAGGTGACAGAACTAGCGTCAATGAACTGCTGGCCCGGCTCAAGCCGACGTAAAGTAGGCAGCGATTTTTCTCCGCCGCAGAGAAGTGATGGGCATCACAAGGAATCAGCAGCGCGTTGGCGCATTCAAGACCTTTGGCCTTGTGAATGGTACTTATAGCGCGGAGCGGTATGGACGGCTGCATTTGAACTCTCTGGCTGCGCAGCTGCGAGTAGCCCTGTTCCGGCTCATCGAAACTTCCCAGCTTGAGCGCCTCATGAAACTCGCGTCGAAGATCTATTTTTACACAGGAGAAAGCCTCTTCGTCTCTTATAAATCCATGTAATAAGTTCAAGGCCGTTCCAACCCCTCTATGGTCAGGGGTTTCCAGAAGACAGAGTCCCAATCTCTGAATTAATGCCGGCTTGCCACGGCATCTAACCGCGCATCCCGTTTGGACTTCCTGCTTCAAGCGATTTCCAAAGCTAGACGGCGTGAAACCAATACCAATCTCTCCAATGAAATCGCAAAAGGCTCCGGCCAACGCATTAGCGTTTCCAGCGTGCTGACGGCAACTGATTGCGAGTAGTGATAATGCTGATCGGGTAAAGCCCTCCCATATCGGAATGGTACGCCCCCACATAGCATTCAGACTGCGGATTGTCGTGTTGTGAGCAGAAAGAATGAGAAGTCCTCCGTTTCTTCGTGTCACGCTATTGATCTGCCGACCTTCCTCTCTGGAAACCTGATACTGGCCATGTCGCTGAGCTTGGTTGTCAGCCTCAATTATTGAAAGGCCTCGTGGAAGCTGACCTCGCAAATCTAAAGCGTTTCCTTGGCGTAGCATCTCGCGCGCTTCCAGAGTCCACTCGCCCAACGCGCGCGAGCCTTGATCCCAGCGATGTGGATAGTCCAAAAGCTCTGTGGCGTTGCTAGCTCCCAGGAGCCGCTCCCACCTGGTGGTAGTCTCAGCGTTAGAACCGTAGATAGCCTGCATTGGATCTGCAAACACGATCAGCCGAGATCCGGCAATACCGATGGCCATAATGACTCCGTGTTGTCCCTCGTTCGCGTCTTGGTGCTCATCACAGATAACAATGGGGTACCTGCTTGCCAGTGCTCCGCATATGGCAGATGACCGGTGCAGTAACGCAGAGACTTTACGAGCTAGCTGATCAAAGCCGGTACCACCCTGAGCAAAAGCCCATACTGAAACGTCGGACGGCAGATTGAGCACGCGATGATAGGCCGTCGCGATTTGGACAATGAGAGAGTCTATAGTGCCGATCTGCACTCGCGAACCGACTCCTCTGGTTCTCGCGGCAAACACGCTACAAGCGGCGTGGGTATGAGTCAGAATCAAGATTCGTTGGCCTTGTCTGACCGTGCTTGCAGCTTCTCTTGCATACTCCGCTGCTTGGTAAGTTTTCCCGCAGCCCGCGGGAGCCTCTATGACGACTAAGCGGGCATCCGAACGAAGAGCCGCTGCAACGGAGGCATCGCTCATTGTTCAGCCTCTGGGAGAAGAGCAAGCCCAATACTGGTTCGAATAGCATTTAGGAACGGCACCATACGTGCCTGCAGGAGCGGCCATGTCTCAAGCGCGTGAATCTTGTCAGCTAATTCACGGCCGCCAGTTACAGACTTGAACCAAACGGAGGAATGCCCCTTATAAGGGTTTTTGATGCTTCTTTCAGCAGCCGCCAAACGCTCGGGGATCTGGCCTGTCGCAGCGGCAACAATCAAGTTTTTTAACTCTTGATCGGAGCGATCAGATATCAGGTCGAAATCAGCCACCTCGATCTCAAGCCGGTCGGCTAAGGTCCTCAGACGCATGC
>NZ_JBFULH010000140.1:0-10077 GCF_056400445.1 Pseudomonas sp. P5_B2
GATCAGAATCACCCCCATTGTCCGTTCAAACCAATGGCCCATGCGCATGAAGAGCACTCGCACCCGGGCGCTGGAAAAGAACAGCGCGACAATGACAAACCACAACGCATTCACAAAGCACATCCAGACCCCATAAAACGCCTGGACCTTGAGTGGTGTCGTGGCACTGATAATGGTGGTGAAAATTGCCAGGAAAAACAGCGTCGCCTTTGGGTTGGTCGCGTTGGTCAGAAACCCGGTGGTGAATGCCTTCAACAGCGGTTGTTCAGCGACGGGGGCGTCCGGGACTTTGTCACCCTCAAGCGCGGACTTGGGTTTGCTGCGCAAAAGGCTGACACCGAGGTACAAAATGTAGACGCCGCCCGCGACCTTGGCCACCGTCAACAGCCAAGGCGTCGTATGCATCAGCGCACCGACTCCAAGCAGCGTGTACAGCACGTGCACGGAAATCCCCGCGCCGATACCCAACGCCGTGCAGATGCCTACCAACCGGCCGAAACGCACGCTCTGACGAATGGTCACGGCGAAATCCGGCCCGGGTGCGACGACGGCCAGAAAGTGAATAGTCGCCAGCGCCAGAAATTCGCCCAGGTAATTCGAAATCATCTCAACTCCAGAAGGTAAGAGGTGAAGCATTGCCGCGGTAACCGACAAAGAACGAAAGGCTCAGTCGCGGATCCGCCACACCCGGTGTCACCGAGTGCATGCGGCGCGAATTGAACATGATGAAATCGCCTGGTTCTGGGCGTATCTCCAAGGCCGGAGGGCCTAGCAGGGCCGGGTCGATGCCGTAACTGTCGCCGCGCATGTCGTCGAACTGATCCGGGGAAATGTCGTCGTCCCACACCTGCAGCGCACCGCCCTCGGTCGGCATATTCAGGTAAACGTTGCAGGCGAACTGCGCTTCCAGGCTTCTGGCCTGGTAGCTGTCCGGGGCGTCCTTGGCGRAAATGTCGTGGTGGGCAAGGAAACACACCCCCGGTTTCACCACCCGTGACAGGCCGACATACATCTTGCGACCGTAGAGGTTTTCCAGGTGCGCACCCGCCGGCCAGGATTCGTCGAGCATGCAGCGCAGGGTGTCGACCGGGGATGAATAGGGCGCGCAACGGTTACGCAACTCCGCAATATTGCGGGTGGCGCGTTCGAAGTAGTCCTCGATCAGCAGGGGCTGATTTTCCGCTTCATAAAATGCCATTCCGATGCGGCCGATGCTCGGCGCATTGATGTAGCCTTCGAAGCCTGGGGCGAGGATCTTGTCGCCAATCTGAATCGCCAGCGGCCGGGGTAACAAGCCTTTGACGCGGATGGCGAGGACTYCTTCATTGGCCAGTTTTTTTATGCACGTCTCATCGAGACGCTCGACGTCAAGCATCATGTTTTAGGTCCCTCTATCAGATAGTCAACGGAACCCGCGAACGCAGGTTCCCCCGGCGTCAGACGATGACGGTGCCGGCATCGCCCAAATGCTCAATCCACGTTGTAGTGGACTGACAGCGTTCCCTTCTTCAATGAAAGGGACGCGATCGTGACCGTGCCAAGCTCCTTGAGGCTGCGTACATGGGTGCCGCCGCAGCCGTAGGCGGGCAGTTCACCGAAGCCGATTTCCCGGGCGCCTTCGCGCAAAGACGTCAGGCGCGGAAAATCCTCGGTAATCCACTGTTCGAGGCCGAGTTGAATGATTTGGGCATCGACGTCCTGTGCGCATTCCAGCGCCTTGAATTGCACGCGTCCTTCGCCCGGCCAGTGATGCGCCTTGATCGGCATCCAGCCCTTGGCCTGGATGAAGTGGCCGATCAAATGCCCGGCTGAATGCATGCGTGTATTGCACTGACGACGCTCCCCATCCACCCGGATCGGGGTCATGCCGGGGGGTATCGGCTGATCGACGAAATGAATGATCCGGTCAGGATCCTGGATAACCCGCAGTACCTGACTATTGCCGATCCAGCCCGTATCAGAGGGCTGTCCGCCACCCTGTGGGTGAAACAGCGTGGCGCGCAGAACCACCGAAAATTCGTTCTCACAGGGCGTGCAATCCAAGACTTCCACATTAGCCTTGAGGTCATCACTATGGAAAAAGAGGCGAAGCGTCATATTCCATGCCCTTATTAAAGTTTCTATTTTTATTATATGTAGCGTGGAATTGCGTGATAATCCGTTCAAACATCAAAGGACTGTTGCGCTGTGAGCATAAATCTTCCGCTTCCGCTGCTGGGTGAGATGGCGATTTTCGTCAAGGTAGTCGAAACCGGCAGCTTTTCCGAAGCGGCCCGCCAACTGGGTGCTTCTCCTTYGGCGGTCAGTCGTAGCATTTCGCGTCTGGAGAAGGCGCTGGCCACACGTCTATTGCAACGAACCACGCGTAAATTGCGCTTGAGTGATGGCGGCGAAGAGGTGTTCAAGCGCTGCCAGGAAATGGTCAGCGCCGCCAAATCGGTGATGGAAATCAGCGGGCAGTTCACCCATGAAGCCGAAGGATTGGTGCGAGTCAGTGTGCCCAAGGCTGTAGGGCGATTCGTTATTCACCCGCATATGCCGGAGTTTCTGCGGCGCTATCCAAAGGTCGATGTGGAGTTATTGCTTGAGGATCGGCAGGTGGATCTGATCGACGACCATGTGGATCTCGCCATCCGAATCACCGATCAACCACCCGCCGGTCTAGTTGGACGGCAATTACTGACCATAGACCATTTGCTCTGCGCCACACCGCAATACCTGGCCGAATACGGTACGCCGACGCATCCCCACGATTTGCTCAACCACAGCTGCATCTATCTGGGGGAAACCCCAAGCGATGCGCGCTGGAAATTCAAGAAAGGCACCAAAGCAGTCACAGTCGGCGTACGTGGGCGGTATGCCGCCAATCACACGGGTGTGCGGTTCGGCGCGGTATTGCAGCACATCGGCATCGGCAGCCTGCCGTATTTCACTGCGCGTCATGCGCTGGAGCAGGGGCTGATCGTGCAGGTGTTGCCGGACTGGACGTTTCTGGCGTCGTACCACGGCGGGGCCTGGTTGCTGCATTCGCCAACTCGCTATCTGCCGCCGAAATTGCGGGTGTTTATCGACTATCTGGTGGAGTGTCTTGAGAAGGAGCCGACGTTGAGCAAGCAGGGGAAGGCGGACAAGGTGGCGGCGGAGTTTSAGTTACCTGAGAGTGATGGGTTGCTGTGAGGGGCCCCTTCGCGAGCAGGCTCGCTCCCACATTTGACCGCGTTCCGATGTGGGAGCGAGCCTGTTCGCGATAGCGTTTGTCCAGAAAATGCATCACGCAGCCAATAAAAAGGCCCGCATGTTCAACCATGCGGGCCTTTTGCATAACTGATCCGGGATCAGTGCTTGGCGTCGTTGTTCGACATCGCCAGCAGTTGTTTTTCCTGGTTCCAGTCAAACGGTTCGTCGTTCTGTTCAGCTTCGAAGCGACGTTCTTCCAGCGCCTGATACAGATCGATTTCATCATCGGGCATGTAATGCAGGCAGTCGCCGGCGAAGTACCACAGCAAATCGCGCGGGACCAGGTGGGCAATTTGCGGGTAGCGGGTGATCACCTGGCAGAGAATGTCCTGGCCCAGGTATTGGCTTTCGATCGGATCGATCGGCAGCAACGCACGCAGTTCGTCGAAGCGCTCCAGGAACAAGGCATGGCTTTCTTCGGGAACCTGTTCGGCCTCACCCACGGCGACCAGGATGCTGCGCAAGTGGTCAAGCAAGACGAGATGGTCGGCAACGACGTTGGACACGAGATAAGTCCTCAAGAGCAAAACGGGCGCAGGAGTATAAAGCCCCTGCGCCCATTTTGCATTGGCGTACATGTATTGCGGGATCAGCGGACCTTTCCTTGCGCCAGCGCCAATTCTTCTTTATCGAAATCGTCGACATCAATTACCTTGCGCCGCGCCGCTTCGGTGGCCCGCAGGGTTTGCGCTTCCACTGCCTGCAATACACCGGCCTCCAGCGCTGCATCGATGACATGTTCACCGGCAGCCGGTTTGAGCTGGCCACTTTTGAGCGCCATGTGCAGTTTTTTCTGCAGAGGCTGCGCTGCGTTGAGCAAATTGCAGGCATGTTGCAATGCCCCGACGGCGTCATCGGCTGATTGCGGTCTATAGCACCCGCCCAGCAACTCTTCGAGTGTCGGATCGCCCTTGGCGCGGCCAATCACGGCGGCCACTTCGGCCCCTAGTGAGTCCGATGGCCCTTTGTGTCGACGGCCGAACGGGAACACGACGACCCGCAACAGGCAACCCAGCACCTTGTTCGGGAAATTGGTCAACAGTTCATCCAGCGCACGTTCCGATTGGCCAAGACTTTCCTCCATGGCCCAGGTAAACAGCGGCGCCATGTGCTCCGGTGAATCGAGATCGTGGTAACGCTTGAGGGCGGCAGAGGCGAGGTAGAGGTTGCTGAGCACGTCTCCCAGGCGTGCCGACAAGCGTTCGCGACGCTTCAATTCGCCGCCCAGCAGCATCATGCTCAGGTCCGCCAGCAGGGCGAACGCCGCGGCCTGGCGGTTGAGCGCCCGGAAGTAACCCTGACTGAGCTTGTTGCCCGGTGTGTGTTCGAAGTGTCCGAAGCCAAGATTCAGCACCAACGTGCTGGCAGCGTTGCTCACAGCAAAGCCGATGTGCTTGAGCAGCAGACCGTCGAATTCGATAAGCGCCTGGTCCTTGTCTTCGCGGCCAGCGAGGGCCATTTCCTTGAGCACGAAGGGATGGCAACGAATCGCCCCCTGGCCGAAGATCATCAGGTTGCGCGAGAGAATGTTCGCGCCTTCCACGGTGATGAAAATCGGCGCGCCATTCCAGCTGCGGCCAAGGTAGTTGTTTGGCCCCATGATGATGGCTTTACCGCCGTGAACATCCATCGCGTGGCTGATGCACTCACGGCCGCGTTCGGTGAGGTGGTATTTGAGAATCGCCGACAGCACCGACGGTTTCTCGCCCAGATCCACCGCGTTGGCGGTCAGCATGCGGGCCGCGTCCATCATCCAGGCGTTGCCGCCGATGCGCGCCAGGGCTTCCTGAATCCCTTCGAACGCCGACAGTGGCACGTTGAATTGTTCGCGAATCCGAGCGTACTGACCGGTTACCAGGCTGGTGTATTTGGCCGCGCCGGTGCCGACAGCCGGCAATGAAATCGAGCGCCCGACCGACAGGCAATTCATCAGCATCATCCAGCCTTTACCGAGCATTTCCTGGCCACCTATGAGGAAGTCGAGCGGCACGAACACGTCCTTGCCGGAGTTGGGGCCGTTCATGAATGCGGCACCCAGCGGCAAGTGGCGGCGGCCGATTTCCACGCCTGCGGTATCCGTAGGAATGAGTGCCAGGCTAATCCCCAGGTCTTCCTCGTCACCCAGCAAATGGTCCGGGTCATAGGCCTTGAAGGCGAGGCCGAGCAGGGTCGCTACCGGGCCGAGGGTGATGTAGCGTTTTTCCCAGTTCAGGCGCAGGMCAAGGGTTTCCTTGCCTTTCCATTCGCCTTTACAGATCACCCCTGTGTCGGGCATTGCCCCAGCGTCGGAACCGGCCAATGGGCCAGTCAATGCAAAGCAGGGAATGTCGTCCCCACGCGCCAGTCGAGGCAGGTAATGGTTGCGTTGTTCGTCGGTGCCGTAATGCAGCAACAGTTCGGCGGGGCCAAGGGAGTTGGGGACCATCACGGTGGAAGCGAGGTCGCCACTGCGGGTCGCCAGTTTCATGGCGACCTGTGAGTGGGCATAGGCAGAGAAGCCTTTGCCGCCAAATTCTTTAGGAATGATCAGCGCGAAGAAGCCGTTTTCCTTGATGTGCGTCCAGGCTGCGGCGGGCAGGTCCATGTCTTGCCCGATTTGCCAGTCGGTGACCATGGCACAGAGCTCTTCGGTCGGTCCATCGATGAAGGCCTGTTCCTCTTCGCTCAGTTGGACTTTTGGATAGGACAGCAGTTTGTCCCAGTCGGGGCGACCGCTGAACAGTTCGCCGTCCCACCACACGGTGCCGGCGTCGATGGCGTCGCGTTCGGTTTGCGACATTGGCGGCAGGGTTTTCTGGAACCAGTTGAACAGCGGTGCGCTGAAGAACTTGCGACGCAGGTCGGGGAGCAACAATGGCGCCGCAACGGCTGCGATCACCACCCAGTACAACAGCAGCAGCCAACCGGGCGCACGGCTGAAAGCCCCCATTGCCACCACATAAGCGGCAACGATGCAAAGAGCGGGCAGCGGAGCGATGCGACGATGGGCCAGCCAGGCTATCCCGACAACCAGAACCAGTATCCACAACAGCAGCATATTTAATCCTCCATGAATCAGGGTAAAACCAACCTTCAGAGCTTAGACGGCATCCGCCAAACAGGGTGGTCAGAGCGATGTGATTGAAATCGTGGGAAACCTTGGATGAGATTTGTAGGCTCGGTTGGCAACACGCTCGTGAAATCGTTCGTTTCCTACGCGGCAATGCGCCCATGTTTGGCCGAAACGTCGTTATCTCTGTGCTGAACCTGTCGTTAGACTCGGGGCTTCCCCAGGAGATTATTCTCATGCACGAGTACTTGAGTCCCGGCCGCTTCATCGATAGTGACCACCCCTCGGTGGTGGAGTTCGCCGAACAACATCGCGGCAGCCGTCGAGATCCGGTCGAGCAAGCGATCGGCCTTTATTACGCGGTGCGCGAGGCGGTGCGCTACAACCCCTACACGTTTAGTCGCGATCCGGAGACCTTGCGCGGCAGTTATGCGCTGGCCGCCGGAGAAAGCTATTGCGTGCCCAAAGCCACGTTGCTGGCCGGCGCGGCGCGACATTGCGGGATCCCGGCGCGGATCGGTCTGGCCGATGTTCGCAATCACCTGTCGACGCCACGTTTGCTCGAATTGCTCAAGAGCGATGTGTTTGCGATGCACGGCTATACGGAGCTGTATCTGAATGACCGTTGGGTGAAGGCAACCCCGGCGTTCAACCAAAAACTCTGTGAACTGTTCAATGTCGCGCCGCTGGAATTCGACGGGATCCACGACAGTGTCTTTCATCCGTTCAATCGCGATGGCGCGCAGTTGATGGAGTACCTGGTCGATCACGGGCAATTCACCGATGTGCCGGAAACGTTCTTTTTCGAGCACCTGGAAAAGTGTTATCCGCATCTGTTCAGCGACACACTGCCAACCCTGCTGGGGGATATGCAGAGCGATTTGAGTCGCGCCTGATCCGGCGTATGCTGCCTGCCCACTTGTCGAAAAAGAGGCGGTCATGCTGAAGATCTGGGGTCGGAAAAATTCGTCGAATGTAAAAAAGCCGTTGTGGGCCGCCGAAGAACTGGGGTTGGCCTATGAAGCCATCGATGCAGGTGGCGCCTTCGGTGTTGTCGATACGCCGCAGTACCGGGCGATGAACCCCAATGGCCGCATACCGGTGATCGAGGATGACGGCTTTGTCCTGTGGGAGTCCAACGCCATCGTGCGTTACCTGATGGCCCGTCATGCCGACGGCAGTCCCTGGTATCCGACGGATCTGAAAGCCCGCGCCACGGCTGACAAGTGGATGGACTGGACCACTTCAAGTCTCTCCGGTCCCTTCCGCACAGTATTCTGGGGCGTGATGCGCACTGCGGCAGACAAGCAGGACTGGTTGGCCATAAACGCCGCAATCAAGGAATGCACCGAGCTGCTGTCGATGGCCGATCAAGCGCTGGCCGCCAAACCGTACTTGTCTGGCGACGAAATCGGCATGGGCGACATCCCGCTCGGCAGTTTTATTTATGCCTGGTTCGAGATGCCGATCGAGCGCGCACCGCAGCCGCACCTTGAAGCCTGGTACGCCCGGTTGAAACAGCGTTCGGCGTATCAAAAAGCCGTTATGACCGCGTTGACTTAATACTCACTATCGACACACTTGACTGTACTTGTGTGGCGGCGACAAGCACCATTGCGCTCACGCGCCGCGGTTGCAGTCGTCGCCGCCGGCCATCTTTTGTTCCTTTCTTCCTTCTTGGTGCGTAATCCGATATGAGTTCCGCTCTGTCCATCCGGCAGCTAACCAAAACCTACGGCAACGGTTTCCAGGCCCTGAGTGGTATCGATCTGGACGTCGCCGAAGGTGACTTTTTCGCCTTGCTCGGCCCTAACGGCGCCGGCAAATCCACGACCATCGGCATTCTCTCGACCTTGGTGAACAAGACCAGCGGAACGGTGAATATCTTCGGTCATGACCTGGATAAGAACCCTGCGCAGCTCAAGCGCTCCATCGGCGTGGTGCCCCAGGAATTCAACTTCAACCAGTTCGAAAAGACCTTTGATATCGTCGTGACCCAAGCCGGTTATTACGGCATCCCGGCGAAAATCGCCAAGGAACGCGCCGAGCAATACCTGACCCAACTGGGGCTGTGGGACAAACGCGACACGCCGTCACGCTCGCTGTCTGGCGGTATGAAGCGTCGACTGATGATCGCTCGTGCGCTGGTTCATGAACCGCGCCTGCTGATCCTCGACGAACCGACGGCAGGGGTGGACATCGAACTGCGTCGCTCGATGTGGACCTTCCTCACCGAGCTGAACCAGAAAGGCATCACCATCATCCTCACCACGCACTATCTGGAAGAGGCCGAGCAGTTGTGCCGCAACATCGGCATCATCGACCACGGCACCATCGTCGAGAACACCAGCATGAAGCAGCTGCTCAGCCAACTGCATGTGGAAACGTTCCTCCTCGACGTCAAGAACACATTGAACAGTGCGCCGCAGTTGCTCGGCTACCCGACCCGGCTGATCGACAGCCACACCGTTGAAGTCCAGGTCGACAAAGCCATGGGCATCACCGCATTGTTTACTCAGTTGGCGCAGCAAAACATCGAAGTACTGAGCCTGCGAAACAAAACCAATCGCCTCGAGGAGTTGTTCGTGTCTCTGGTGGAGAAAAATCTGTCGAAGGTGGCGGTATGAGTTCCGAGCTGCAACCCAACCTCGTTGCCCTCAATACCATCGTTTACCGTGAAGTCCGGCGCTTTACCCGGATCTGGCCGCAGACCCTGCTGCCGCCTGCCATCACCATGGTTCTGTACTTCGTGATCTTCGGCAATCTGATCGGTCGCCAGATCGGTGACATGGGTGGCTTCACTTACATGGAGTACATCGTGCCGGGTCTGATCATGATGTCGGTGATCACCAACTCCTACGGCAACGTAGTGTCGAGTTTTTTTGGCAGCAAGTTCCAACGCTCCATTGAGGAACTAATGGTATCGCCAGTATCACCGCATACGATTCTAATCGGCTACACCCTGGGTGGCGTACTGCGCGGGTTGATGGTTGGGGTCATCGTGACGTTGCTGTCGCTGTTCTTCACGGATTTGCAGGTGCATCACCTGGGCGTGACCATTCTGGTGGTGGTGCTGACGGCGACGATCTTCTCGCTGCTGGGCTTCATCAACGCCGTGTTTGCGCGCAACTTCGATGACATCTCGATCATACCGACGTTCGTGCTGACACCGCTGACTTACCTGGGCGGGGTGTTTTACTCGATTTCCCTGTTGCCACCGTTCTGGCAGACCGTGTCCCTGGCGAACCCGGTGCTGCACATGGTCAACGCCTTCCGTTACGGGATCCTTGGTGTTTCAGACATCCGGATCAGCATCGCGATCACCTTCATGCTGGTGGCGACCTTCGTGTTGTACATCGGTTGCGCACGGTTGCTGGTCAGCGGTCGCGGGATGCGTACCTGATCGAGGACCGCGTCGCCCACTTCGCGAGCAGGCTCGCTCCCACATGGGATCTGCTATGAACACAAAGTCTGTGTTCAGCACCGAACCCTGTGAGAGCCTGCTCGCGAAGGGGCCAGCACAAACACCGCATAAAAAAACGGCCTCCACATTAGAGGCCGTTTTGCATTCCTACATCCGGCTTTTCTTACGCCGCCTCCACTGCCGCGCCACCCACCAGCGCCAGTACATCATGGTCAGGAAATAGGCGAGGGCACCCAGCACCACTCCGGTGACGACCGAGCCCAGCAAAAACGGTTGCCATAACGTAGACAACTCGCTCCTGACCCATTCCCAGGACATTGAGTCAGGCAACTGGCGGGTGGGCACATCCAACAGCCAGGCACCGGTC
>NZ_JBFULH010000141.1:0-10074 GCF_056400445.1 Pseudomonas sp. P5_B2
GCAGTGCGTGATACAGCTCGCTGTCACCCAAAATCCCGACCACTTTCTGGTTGTCGTGCAGCACCAGTTTATTGCCGGTCTGATAACGAATCTGCAGCGCATCGCGCATGCCGATGTTCGAGTCCACCAGTGTTGGCCGACGTCCCAGGCCTTCAACCGCTTGCCCCGGAATCCAGTTCTGCAGGTCCATGCTCGCGCCGTTCTGGCGGGCGCCTGTGATGGTGTTGCCTTCGGCCAGGTCCAGCCACGAATCGCCGCCCGGATCGAGGCAGACCGAACCGTTGATGCGCTTGCAGTTGTCCAGCGTGCGCATCAGGCTGCGGCCGCACAACACGTTCAGCGGATTGGTGTGCGCGACGAAGGTCCGTACGTAGTCGTCCGCCGGGTTCAGCACGATCTCTTCCGGCTTGCTGTATTGAATGATCCGGCCGTCTTTCATGATCGCAATACGGCTACCGAGCTTCAGGGCTTCATCGAGGTCGTGACTCACGAACACGATGGTTTTGCTGAGCTTGTTTTGCAGCTCCAGCAGTTCGTCTTGCAGGCCTTGGCGGATCAACGGGTCGAGGGCCGAGAACGGTTCATCCATCAGCAGAATGTCGGCGTCCATCGCCAAGGCGCGGGCCAGGCCGACCCTTTGCTGCATACCGCCGGAGAGCTCATCGGGTTTCTTGTTGCGCCACTGGGCCAGGCCCACCAGTTCCAGCTTCTCGTCCACCAGTTTGCGCCGTTCTTTTTCCGGGCGACCCTGCATTTCCAGGCCGAAACTGATGTTCTCGCGCACCGTCAGCCAAGGCATCAGGGCGAACTTCTGGAACACCATCGCAATGCGCTTGGTGCGCATCATTTTCAGCTCTGCCGGGGTACAGGAGGCAATGTCGATCTGCTTGCCTTCGTGCTCGACAAACAACTTGCCACGGCTGACCGTGTTGAGGCCGTTGATGCAGCGCAGCAGGCTGGATTTGCCCGAGCCGGAAAGGCCCATCAGTACGCAGATTTCACCTTTTTCGACGTCCAGGCTGGCCTTTTCAACGCCGACAATCTGCCCGGTCTTTTTCAGGATCTGGTCGCGGGTCATGCCTTGGTCGAGAAGCTTGAGCGCCTCTCGCGGGTCTTTGGAGAAGATTACGTCGACGTCTTCGAAGCGAATAATGCTCATGCGTCACCCCCTGCTTTAGCGTCGGGTTGTTTGCAGATACGGTCGAGCATGATCGCCAGCAATACGATCGCCAGGCCCGCTTCGAAGCCCAGGGCGATATCAGCAGTGTTCAGTGCGTTGACCACGGGTTTGCCCAGGCCGTCGGCGCCCACCAGTGCCGCGATCACCACCATCGACAGCGACAGCATGATGCACTGGGTGATGCCGGCCGCGATGCTTGGCATGGCGTAAGGCAGTTCGATGCGAGCGAGCAGTTGACGGCGCGAGCAGCCGAAGGCTTTGCCGGCATCCATCAGTTCTGCGGGAACATCGCGAATGCCCAGGTATGTCAGGCGGATAGGCGCGGCAATCGCGAACACCACCGTCGAGATCAGACCCGGGACCACACCCAGACCGAAAAGGGTCAGGGTAGGAATGAGGTACACGAAGGTCGGCACGGTCTGCATCAGATCGAGCACCGGACGCATCATTGTGTAGAACATCGGTTTGTGCGCGGCGACGATGCCCAACGGCACGCCGATGACCACGCAGACCAGGGTGGCGAACAGCACCTGGGCGAGGGTTTCCATGGTTTCCTGCCAGTACCCCAGGTTGAGGATCAGCAGGAAGGAGGCGACGACGAAAACCGTCAGTCCCCATTTTCGTTGAATGAAGTGCGCCAGTAGCGCGATGAGGCCGATCAATGCCAGCGGGTTGAACCAGGTCAGCGCAAAAGTCACGCCGTGGATCATCGTTTCCAGTGTTATCGCGATTGCGTCGAAGGTGTTGGCGCCGTGTTGCGTCAACCATTCAACGAAGCCTGCGATGTACTGGCCTAAAGGGATTTTCTGATCAATCAGCATGGTAGTGAACGTCCGCATGCAAGGAATAAACAGCCCGGACAGCCGAAGCTGCCCGGCGTAAGCGATTTACTGTGCGAGCTTGGCTTTCACGGCATCCAGGCCTGGTTTACCGTCAATGGTGGTCACGCCAGCGAGCCAGGTATCGAGGACCTGTGGATTGTTTTTAAGCCAGGCCTTGGCGGCCGCGTCAGGCTTCATCTTGTCGTCCAGGATGTTGCCCATCAGAGCGCTTTCCATGTCGACGGTAAATTCCAGGTTCTTCAGCAGTTGGCCGACGTTGCTGCATTCCTGGGTGTAACCCTTGCGGGTGTTGGTTGCCACGGTGGCGGCGCCGAAGTCGGGGCCGAAGAAGTCGTCACCACCGGTCAGGTATTGGATCTTGAAGCGCTTGTTCATCGGGTGGGGGGCCCAGCCGAGGAAGACCACGGCGGTGTCGCGCTTCTGCGCGCGATCGACCTGCGACAACATGCCGGCTTCGCTGGACTCGACCACTTTGAAACCAGCGTCTTTAAGGCCGAAGGCGTTCTTGTCGATCATACTCTGGATCAGGCGATTGCCGTCGTTTCCGGGCTCGATGCCGTAGATTTTGCCGTCGAGTTCTTTCTTGAATTTGGGGATGTCGGCGAAGTCATGCAGCCCTTTGTCGTACAGCGCTTGCGGCACCGCGAGGGTGTACTTGGCGCCTGTCAGGTTGGTGCGCACGACATCGACGGTGCCGGCATCGCGGTAGGCCTTGATGTCATTTTCCATGGTCGGCATCCAGTTCCCCAGGAAGATGTCCATGTTCTTGCCATCGGCGAGTGACTTGTAGGTCACGGGCACGGAAATCATCGTGGTTTTGGTCTTGTAGCCGAGGGCGTTGAGCACGACGCTGGTGGTGGCGGTCGTCGCGGTAATGTCGGTCCAGCCAACATCGGAGAAGTTTACGGTACTGCACTGAGCGGGTTCAGCAGCTTGAGCCAGTAACGGCAGACTCAGCATGGCGGCCAACAACAACGACGGGGAACCTTTCATGGATGGACTCCTTGGTGTTTTTTTTGGCAGTGTTCCGACTGGACCACCGCACTTATAGGTTGCGGTTGGGTGGCGTTTTGGAGACAGCTCTACCACGGCGCCTTGCAATCGAGTCGATACGATCATGTACCAGTGAAAATCTGACGCCTACAGGGTGCGTCGTAACCAGTACAGGGAGGGTCGCATCCAGTGTCGGTGACGTCGTTTACAGCTTTTTTCAGCCCTTTTTTCCCCGCTGATCCGCTAAAAAACGGAGAAAACATTGCGTCGCCGCCCTGCGGCGTTAGTGGGCATGAGTGCGTCGGTGTGAGACGTCGAATGACATGACAAAAGCCTGATGATGCGGCCATCTCGGCGGATTGCAGCTTGAGCGTAGCAGCTCCGCCACTGGGCGCTTTTTGCGTCTGGAGTCGGCACATCCAGGAGTTCGGCAGTAATGGCTATCAGTGTTTTCGACCTGTTCAAAATCGGCATCGGCCCTTCCAGTTCGCACACCGTGGGGCCTATGCGGGCCGCCGCGCTTTTTGTGGAGTCACTGCGGGAGAAGCATTTGCTGGAGCAAGTGCGCCGCGTCGAAGTTCAACTGTACGGTTCGCTTTCCGCCACCGGCATCGGTCACGGCAGCGACAACGCGGTGATCATGGGCCTGATGGGCGAGTGGCCGGATGCGATCGATCCGTCGCAAATCGGCATCCGCATCGCAACCCTGCGCGAAACCCACACGCTGCTCCTCGACGGTCGCTTGTCGGTGCCCTTCGTCTGGGCCCGCGACATGCGCCTGATCGATGAAAACCTGCCGTTCCACCCCAATGCCATGACCCTGATCGTCGAAGGCGATCACGGCGAGCTGCATCGCGATACTTACTATTCCGTCGGCGGTGGTTTTGTCGTCGATGAAGCCCAGGCGTCCAGCGGTGTGGTCGATCTGGACCGCACCGAGTTGCCGTACGATTTCTCCAGCGCCGTCGAGCTGCTGAGCCTGTGCCAGACGCACAACCTGCGTGTGGCTGAATTGATGATGGCCAACGAGAAAGTCTGGCGCAGTGAAGAGGAAATCCGCGCCGGCCTGATGAAACTTTGGCGCGCCATGCAGGATTGCGTCGACCAGGGCCTCAAGCACGAAGGCATCTTGCCCGGCGGGTTGAATGTGCGTCGTCGTGCGGCGAAGTTGCATCGCAGCTTGCAGGAGCTGGGTAAGCCGAATGTGATCGGTTCGACCCTGAGCGCCATGGAGTGGGTCAACCTGTTCGCGCTGGCGGTCAACGAAGAGAACGCTGCTGGCGGGCGCATGGTGACAGCGCCGACCAACGGCGCGGCGGGGATCATTCCGGCGGTGTTGCACTACTTTATGAAGTTCAGCGAAGTGGTGACTGACGCCAACGTGGTCGATTATTTCCTCAGCGCCGCAGCTGTGGGGATTCTGTGCAAAAAGAACGCTTCGATCTCCGGTGCCGAAGTCGGTTGCCAGGGCGAAGTCGGTTCGGCCTGCGCGATGGCGGCGGCGGGGTTGGCGGAGATTCTCGGCGCCACGCCGGAACAGCTGTGCAACGCTGCCGAAATCGGTCTGGAACACAACCTCGGCCTGACCTGCGACCCGGTGGGCGGGTTGGTGCAAGTGCCGTGCATCGAGCGCAACGCGATTGCGGCGGTGAAAGCTATCAACGCGGCGCAAATGGCGCTGCGTGGCGATGGTCAGCACTTTATCTCGCTGGACCGGGTGATCCGCACCATGCGTGATACCGGCGCCGATATGCATGACAAATATAAAGAGACATCGCGCGGTGGGTTGGCGGTTAGCGCAGTAGAGTGTTGAGCCAGTAGTACCGAGTTGCCTGCTTCGCGAGCAAGCCCGCTCCCACATTAGATCTCCAGTGAGCATGGTTTTGTGTGCAGCACAGATCGAATGTGGGAGCGGGCTTGCTCGCGAAGGGGCCCTACCAGTCAAAACTGCGCGCTAAGTGAACACCGAATTCCAGGCGCGCCACCTTTTGGCGCGTCGCTTACAGATAAGCGGCTTTGCAAGACTCAGGGATCCAAAACCGCCCCGACCACCCGTCACCCGTGCTTGCGGTGACACTCGTTCCCGGCACCTCACAGCCCTGTTCCCACAAGTGCTACCGATTTGCTCACCACCAGCGGGGCAGGGTACTTGCTCTGCCTGATGGCACTTTATTCCCTGTGCCACGCGCGTCATATACAGACACATTCCGACGTCGTTTTCAGGAGTTATTGAACGCGCATTCAATTTTAGGCATGGCAATTGCTCTGTCATTACAAAGCCCGTCTCCCACCCGAGAACGATGGCCATAAAAAGAGCCTCCGCCTGAGGCCATCACCCGCTTTGTGTGAGGAGATACCGCGATGACGACGTTCAACTCCGGGGCCCAACCCCAGAACCGTGCGCCTCAATCCATTGGCTTTTTGCTGCTGGACAATTTCACGCTGATTTCTCTGGCCTCCGCAGTAGAACCCCTGCGCATGGCCAACCAATTGTCCGGACGCGAGCTGTATCGCTGGACCACAATCACAGTCGATGGCGGTCAGGTCTGGGCCAGTGACGGCCTGCAGATCACCCCCGACTGCTCCATGCACAAAGCACCGGCCCTGGACACCATCATCGTCTGTGGCGGTATCGGTATCCAACGCACTGTCACCCGTGAGCACGTGTCATGGCTGCAAAGCCAGGCGCGTCAGTCGCGTCGTCTTGGCGCGGTCTGCACCGGCAGTTGGGCCTTGGCCTGCGCCGGCCTGCTGGACGGTTTTGATTGCAGCGTGCACTGGGAATGCCTGGCCTCGATGCAGGAAGCCTTCCCCCGTGTCGTCATGAGTACGCGCTTGTTCACCCTGGACCGTAACCGTTTCACCAGTTCCGGCGGCACCGCGCCACTGGACATGATGCTGCACCTGATCAGCCGCGATCACGGCCGTGAACTGTCCGCCGCGATCTCGGAAATGTTTGTCTACGAACGTATCCGTAACGAGCAGGATCACCAGCGCGTGCCGCTCAAGCACATGCTCGGGACCAATCAGCCGAAGTTGCAGGAAATCGTTGCGCTGATGGAAGCCAACCTCGAAGAACCGATCGACCTCGACGAACTGGCGGTGTACGTCGCTGTTTCGCGTCGACAGCTTGAGCGGTTGTTCCAGAAGTATCTGCATTGCTCGCCGTCGCGTTACTACCTGAAACTGCGCCTGATCCGCGCCCGGCAGTTGCTCAAGCAAACGCCGATGTCGATCATCGAAGTGGCGTCGGTGTGCGGCTTTGTTTCCACGCCGCACTTCTCCAAGTGCTACCGCGAATACTTCGGCATTCCACCGCGTGACGAGCGCGTAGGTTCCAACACCACGCAACAGGTGGCGATGATGCCGCTGCCGCAAGCACTGGTGCTGTCGCCGCTGTCCGGGCCGTTGTCGGCGTTGAGTCAGGCGCGTAATGAGTCGACATTTGCCAGCGTAAGGCTCTAAACCGGGTTGGCTTCATCGCGAGCAGGCTCGCTCCCACAGTTGGCCGCATTCCCTTGAGAGAACTCGGTCAATGTGGGTGCGAGCCTGCTCGCGATTGGATCTATCAGGCGCTACGGCTTTGCTGATACTCCGCCAATGCCGGCAACAACTGCCGATCAATGGCCTGACGCACAGCCGGCAGGATGGTCGCGCTGCTGGTGTACATCTGCTTGACCATGGTCCGCAGTTCAATTGCCCTTTCGTTGTTTAAGCCTCGTACCGCACATTCGCAAGCCTGCTCGGCAGTAGCGCCCGGGGGCACTGCGAATCCCAGCGCCTTGAGCTGGCCCAACAGGTCTTCCTGGTCGATCAAATCGGCGTACATCATGACGCAATCCTTCTTCAGGGAACGGTGTCTTGGCTCGATTCTCGTAGGGGGATGCGGCGGCGGCAAGGGCGATTTGTCGCAATGGCCGCGATACCTATGAACAGGTCGTTTTCGGCTAACTTGCGGATCAAGAGAGTGGGCACACTGGATTCAGCTGGCAACACGAAGGTTTGGTCACCCTCGCGCAACGGCTCCTCGACAGTACCCTCCTCAGCTCCGATCTTGTCACGGCTTGATCGGGGTTTTTTTTGCCTGTGAATCAGAGAAGTATGGGGTGCCTGAACTGACGCCTTCGCGAGCAAGCCCGCTCCCACATTTGACCCAGCTCTATCAGGAGAATGCGGTCGAATGTGGGAGCGGGCTTGCGCGCGAAGAACGATGACGCGGTTTTAGCGTTGAAGCACAAGAACCCGCGACAACAACTCATCCCGATCCACATAGCACCCCTGGAAATGCCGGGCGCCACTGGCAGGATCAAACGCATTGCGGGCATGCAGCGTGCGGCGATTGTCGAAGCACCACAACTCGCCGGGGTTGAGCCGCGTCATTACCCGGAACCGAGCTTCCCGTGTCATCGCTATGAACCGTCGGTAAGCGTGGTACAGCTTGGGCATCTGCTCCACCGGCGCATCAAACGGCCCGCGCAGGAAATTCGCCATGCGGATTTCCGACACCTGTCCCAAAGCATCCAGCGCAATGATCGGCGCCAGGCAGCGGTAGTCGCTGTGACGGTCTTTGTTGCGGAACTCCACCGGGATTTCGCAGAGGCTTTGGAACGCCTCGGGATCCTCATTGCGCAAGGCTTCGGCGATGGCAAAACCGTCGACAAAAATACTCTCGCCACCGTCGGCGTCATTGACCAGGCAATGCAGAAATTGCAGCCCCGGTTGCAGCTCCCGAGTCGGAAGGTCGCTGTGCAATGGCAGGTTGAAAGCTGTATAGGCGTTGCTGTCGGCATCGGCCTTGGATTGCACGTTGAACAGCACACCGAAATTGCTCTCGCGGATGAAGGAAATCCGCTGGGCGATCAGTTTCAGTGAACCCGGCTCAGTCGGCACGCCGCGCACCCGAGTCAGGCCGATATCGCGCACCGCCAGTAGCCATTGCAGCAGAGCGTTATTGTCGTTCATCAACGCCTGGTAATCGAACACCGGCAACTGCAAATCGCTGCGCCAAAGCTGAGCCTTTGGCTTGGCGAGGCGGCGCTCGGCACGGGACTCATCGTCATAGGCGTGGGCGCGCAACCAGCCGGGGTCGAAGCGGCTGAGGTGGCCATCTTCCCACTCGATGCTGAGACAACCTTCAATATCGACGCTTGCCCCGCTCGGTATCAGGTTTTGCGCGACATCGACGATTTCCAGCACTTGCTCGCGCGTCACGCTATAGACGCATTGCGGGCACGGGCAATTGTCCCGCAACCATTGGTGATGAAAGGGGCTGGCGCGATGATCGGCCCACTTCACCAGAATTCTGTCCGCCAAGGATTGCACGCCAACGAGCGCGCTGATCAACGGATAAGTACGGAAGTCGGCAAAAGCAGTGGCGGTGTTCAATGGCGATCTCCTTATTATTTTTTTGGGGGTAAAGCGATCACTCGGCCGATGTAGTCGGGGGTGGGCAGGTCGGTTTGCTCGGCAACGATGGCTTGCAGCTTGCTCAGCGACAGTTCGCTGAACGGTGCGGATCGTGGCCCGGCAAGGTCAACGTGTAGCAACATCTGCTCGTTGCCGGCCAGTTCCTTGTCATCGCCCACCAAGTGGAGGCTGTGATAGAGGTGCAGGCGTTTGCTGTCGTGGCCAATGATCTGCGTATGCACTTCGACGTCGGCATCGAGCTTCACTTCGTGCAGGTAATTGAGGTGCAGTTCGAGGGTAAACAGCGAATGGCCGCTGGCTTCGCGGTTGTTGCTGTCCATGCCCAGGCGATCCATCAGCGCGTCGGTAGCGAAGCTGAAAATGAGCAGGTAGAACGCGTCGCGCAGGTGACCGTTGTAGTCGACCCAGTCGGGGATGATGCGGGTTTGGTAGGTGGTTAGGGCGGGCATGATATCTGTTCCAGAATTAATGGTGACTGGACCGTCGTCTTCGCGATCAAGCCCGCTCCCACAGGGGGTTTGTGGTGTGAACACTGTCTATTTCACAACGCAGAACCAATGTGGGAGCGGGCTTGCTCGCGAAGGGGCCAGACCTGCTGATGGGTTATTCGCTGAAGGCCATCCCATGCTTCTCTTTGGTGGTCTTCACCGCCTCAAGCACCGCCAGCAGGCAATCATCACGATAGCGCTCCAGCGCCGAAATGCTGTGCGTGCCCAACTGATCAGTGGTGCCATCCACCACATCATCAATCAATTTGTCGGTCAGCTCCGGCGCTGGCAGGTAGGTCCACGGCAACTGCAACGCCGGTCCGAACTGCGCCATGAAGTGGCGCATCCCGGCGTCGCCGCCGGCCAGCGTGTAGGTCAGAAACGTGCCCATGAACGACCAGCGCAAACCCGCACCAAACCGAATCGCGTCATCGATTTCACCGGTAGTCGCAACGCCGTCGTTCACCAGGTGAAGCGCCTCACGCCAGAGTGCTTCGAGCAGGCGATCAGCGATAAATCCGGGCACTTCCTTGCGCACGTGCAGCGGACGCATGCCCAGGGATTCATACACTTTCATTGCCGCTTGAACCGCTTCAGGCGCGGTGTTTTTGCCGCCGACCACTTCCACCAACGGCAGCAGGTAAACCGGGTTGAACGGGTGGCCGACTACGCAGCGTTCCGGGTGCGTTGCACTTTCGTAGAACTCGCTGGGCAACAGGCCCGAGGTACTGGAACCAATCAAGGCGTTGGGTTTGGCCGCCGCGCTGATTTTGCTGTGCAGTTCCAGCTTCAGATCGAGGCGTTCGGGGGCGCTTTCCTGAATGAAGTCAGCATCGCGAACGCATTCTTCAATCGTCGCGACAAAGCGCAGGCGATCCTGAGAAGCGCCCGGTGCCAGCCCTTGTTTCTCCAGTGCGCCCCAGGCATTGGCGACGCGTTTGCGCAGGGCGGCTTCGGCACCGGGCGCGGGGTCCCAGGCGACGACGTCGAGGCCATGGGCGAGGGCGCGGGACACCCAACCGCTGCCGATGACACCGCTGCCCAAGGCTGCGAAGGTTTTGATTTCGGTGATGAAGGTCATGGCGACGTCCTAAGGAGTTAGGTAGACCCTGTGGGCGGGCTTGTGTGGTGAGGGGACTTGCCC
>NZ_JBFULH010000142.1:0-9950 GCF_056400445.1 Pseudomonas sp. P5_B2
ATCTACTGTGGGAGCGGGCTTGCTCGCGAAGAGGACAGTAGCCCTGATGCAAAAATCAGCCAGTGCGCAGGATCGAGCGATCTACCCTCACAGCCAATTCAGCCGCCCCGGGCCTGGCATCAAATACCGCACTCCCACGTTCATCTACCACCGCCCGCCCAATCACAACACCCTTGGACAATAGCTCGAGTGGTGCACCATTCATTGATTGCCCCGAAGCCAGTTCCAGTTTCAATTTGATAGTCATCATCGATCTCCTTATCAGGCAACGTTGCCAGTGGGTGTGTAGTTCTTGAGTAGCAGGTAAGTGCTCCAGCCCCACCAATCGTCGACGGTGGCGGTGTCGTTCAGGTTGTTGACGTCCTTGCGCCGCAGCACTTTGTTGCCCTCGATCCTGAACAATGGCGAGAAATTGCCGGCAGGGTTCAGCACGGTTTGCAGGTCCGGCAACTGTTTCAAGGCGCTGAAATTACCGGGCAACGGTGCGACACCGCTGAGGTATGCGGTGAAGATTTCATCCGCAGAAAGCTGAACCGCTTGGTTGACCTGAAGTCGGTTGGCGCTGTCGATCGCATCGAAATAACGCTTGTCGCCGTAGGCTCGCCATTGATCGCCGTTGCCGTTGCGCACATTGAGGCCGAATTTGCTGTCTTCATCGTGCATGAAACGGGTGATCAGCGAGCCCAGATCTCTGGGCGTGACCACCGCGGCCAATTGCTTTCGCGGTACGCGCAAGTGACCAGCGGAAAACAGGTCGGTCAGGTAGTGATCAGCAAAAGCATTCATCGCGTAGGCGATTTCCAGCTGTTGTTCATCGCCACTGTTTTTTGCCAGCACCGCTTGCTGCACAGCGGCTGTGTGGCCTGCGATATAGGCTGCCAACGCCCCTTCGGCAAAGTGGTCAGAATTGTTCGCGGCCAATTTCAGATAACGTCCCAACGGGAGCAGAGCCGAAACAAAACTGCCGGTAATCTTGTTCCACTCTTCCGACAACGTATCTCCAAGGGCGTCATAGACCTCGTGAGGTTGTTTGCCGTCCCGGATGGCCTGGTTAACCGCGGCGATTTCCTTTTGCATGACGGCGAGGATCTGCTTGGCCTCGGCATTGGAGGCCGGCAGAACGGCGAGGGAGTTAAAGGCACTGGCGAAACGCTGGATGCGATCAGCAGGTGTCGCGCCATCACTGATGGGCTGATCGGGAATGCCATAAAAATCACCCCCCAACGCAACGACCTGGCCATAGGTCAGCGCCAGGCCGTTGGGCAGGTGCAGTTCAACCTGTGCTGCTGGAATGGCGGGGGCATCGTTGATGAAAAGCAGCAGCGTGGTGTCGCCGATGGCAGTGTGTTCACCGCCCTCGAAACGCAACTGAGGCTGGATTCTCAGAGCAGAAGCAGAGGCGGGCGGTTGAGCTGCAGCATTGTGTTGTTCGCCAAGGCGCAGAACCAAGTGTTCATTGCCGCTGATGCTAATGCCGTCTTCGGTAAAAAGATCATCCAGATTGGCAATGATCTGATTGGCGGTTTCCTGCTGTTTTGTGTGTAGACCTGACATTTCTTGCTCCTTGATATGTCTAGTTACGAACTTATTTAACTGTATGTCCATACAGTTGTGTCGATCATAGATGAGACTTTTCCTACGTCAAGAAGAAAATCGTCCGACAAAAAATCAGCAGGCAGCGATGAAATGCAGTTGACGGTTATTATTTAAGTTGTACGATGACCTACAACTCGGCGAAAGCTGAACGGTTTCCTCACACACACACACAAACGTTGCTACCCAGGGTGTTCGAATAATGAATCCACAAGAACTGAAGTCCATCCTCTCTTCCGGCCTGCTGTCTTTCCCGGTTACCGATTTCAATGCTCAGGGCGATTTCAATCGCGCGGGCTACATCAAGCGTCTCGAATGGCTGGCCCCATACGGCGCCTCGGCTCTGTTCGCCGCAGGCGGCACCGGTGAGTTCTTCTCCCTGGCGGCCAGCGAATATTCGGAAATCATCAAGACTGCCGTCGACACCTGCGAAACCAGCGTGCCAATTCTGGCTGGCGTCGGCGGTTCGACCCGTCAAGCCATCGAGTACGCACAGGAAGCCGAGCGTCTGGGCGCCAAGGGCTTGTTGCTGCTGCCGCACTACCTGACCGAAGCCAGCCAGGACGGCGTTGCCGCCCACGTTGAAGCTGTGTGCAAATCGGTAAAAATCGGCGTGGTGGTTTACAACCGTAACGTCTGCCGCCTGACCGCTCCGCTGCTGGAACGTCTGGCCGAGCGTTGCCCGAACCTGATCGGCTACAAGGATGGCCTGGGCGATATCGAGCTGATGGTGTCGATCCGTCGCCGTCTCGGTGATCGTTTCACCTACTTGGGTGGTTTGCCGACCGCCGAAGTTTACGCCGCAGCTTATAAAGCCTTGGGCGTGCCTGTTTACTCCTCGGCGGTATTCAACTTCATCCCGAAAACCGCGATGGATTTCTACCACGCCATCACTCGCGAAGATCACGCCACCGTCGGCAAGATCATCGACGACTTCTTCCTGCCGTACCTGGACATCCGTAACCGCAAAGCCGGTTACGCAGTGAGCATCGTCAAGGCCGGGGCAAAAATTGCCGGCTACGACGCTGGTCCTGTGCGTGCACCGCTGACCGAGCTGACGGCCGAAGAGTACGAAATGCTCGCCGCGCTGATCGACAAGCAAGGCGCGCAATAACACATCCGATTTAGTAAGGCCGCTGAGTGATCAGCGGCCTTTTGCGTGAGGAGAATATTCCGTGGCAGATGCAAAGCGTTTTGATAACTACATCAATGGTGAATGGGTAGCGGGCAGTGAATACTGCGCCAACATCAACCCGTCCGAACTGAGCGACACCATTGGCCACTACGCCAAAGCCGATCTGGCTCAGGTCCACGCCGCCATCGACGCCGCTCGCGCTGCGTTCCCGGCCTGGTCGACCTCGGGCATTCAGGCTCGTCACGATTCGTTGGATAAAGTCGGCACTGAGATCCTCGCCCGTCGCGAAGAACTCGGCAACTTGCTGGCCCGTGAAGAAGGCAAGACCTTGCCTGAAGCCATCGGCGAAGTGACCCGCGCCGGTAATATTTTCAAGTTCTTCGCCGGTGAAACCCTGCGTCTGTCCGGCGACTACTTGCCGTCGGTACGTCCAGGCGTGAACGTTGAAGTGACTCGCGAAGCGTTGGGCGTTGTTGGCCTGATCACGCCGTGGAACTTCCCGATCGCAATCCCTGCGTGGAAAATCGCTCCGGCCCTGGCGTACGGTAACTGCGTCGTGTTGAAACCGGCCGATCTGGTACCGGGTTGCGCCTGGGCCCTGGCTGAAATCATCTCCCGCGCGGGCTTCCCGGCTGGTGTGTTCAACCTGGTGATGGGCAGCGGTCGTGTAGTTGGCGATGCAATGGTGCAGAGCCCGAAAGTCGACGGCATCAGCTTCACCGGTTCTGTTGGCGTTGGTCGTCAGATCGCGGTCAGCTGCGTCTCGCGTCAAGCCAAGGTTCAGCTGGAAATGGGTGGCAAAAACCCGCAGATCATTCTTGACGACGCCGACCTCAAACAAGCGGTCGAGCTGTCGGTACAGAGCGCGTTCTACTCCACCGGCCAGCGTTGCACCGCTTCGAGCCGCTTCATCGTTACCGCCGGCATCCACGACAAGTTCGTCGAAGCCGTGGCCGAACGCATGAAGTCGATCAAGGTTGGTCACGCGCTGAAAGCCGGCACCGACATCGGCCCGGTCGTCTCGCAAGCTCAGCTTGAACAGGACATGAAGTACATCGACATCGGCCAGTCCGAAGGTGCACGTCTGGTCAGCGGCGGCGGTTTGGTGACTTGCGATACTGAAGGCTACTTCCTCGCGCCAACATTGTTTGCCGACAGCGAAGCCGAGATGCGCATCAGCCGCGAAGAGATCTTTGGCCCGGTGGCCAACGTGGTTCGCGTTGCCGATTACGAAGCAGCGCTGGCCATGGCCAACGACACCGAATTCGGTCTGTCGGCGGGTATCGCCACTACCTCGCTGAAGTATGCCAACCACTTCAAGCGCCACTCCCAGGCCGGGATGGTGATGGTCAACCTGCCGACCGCTGGCGTGGATTACCACGTGCCATTCGGCGGGCGTAAAGGTTCATCCTATGGATCCCGCGAGCAAGGTCGCTATGCGCAAGAGTTCTACACCGTGGTGAAGACCTCTTACATCGGTTCCTGATACACGCAAAACCTGTGGGATCTGGCTTTTGTAGGAGCCGGGCTTGCCCGCGATAGCATCACTGAGTTGTGACTGACACTGCGCGGTGATGCTATCGCGGGMAAGCCCGGCTCCTACAAGGCCAGATCCGGCAAGAAATTGTTATTACCCGCATAAAAATAATCAGTGGGAGTACATCTACATGCAAGCGACCAAGCCGACTCGCGTCCGCTATTTGATCCTGCTCATGCTTTTTCTGGTGACCACGATCAACTATGCCGACCGGGCCACTATCGCCATCGCGGGCTCCAGCCTGCAAAAAGACCTCGGCATCGACGCGGTCACCCTCGGTTATATCTTCTCTGCATTCGGTTGGGCCTACGTGGCCGGGCAAATTCCCGGTGGCTGGCTGCTGGACCGTTTCGGTTCGAAAAAAATCTATGCATTGAGCATCTTCACCTGGTCGCTGTTCACCGTGTTGCAGGGTTATGTCGGCGAGTTCGGCATGTCCACCGCGGTGGTAGCGCTGTTCATGCTGCGCTTCCTGGTCGGTCTGGCCGAAGCACCATCCTTCCCCGGCAACGCACGCATTGTGGCGGCCTGGTTCCCGACCGCTGAACGCGGTACGGCTTCGGCGATTTTCAACTCGGCGCAATACTTTGCCACMGTGTTGTTTGCACCGCTGATGGGCTGGATCGTCTACAGCTTTGGCTGGCAGCACGTATTCATCGTCATGGGTGTCATCGGCGTCATCTTCTCGGGCATCTGGCTGAAGGTGATCTACAGCCCACGCGAGCACCCACGGATCAACGAGGCTGAGTTCAAACACATCGCCGATAACGGCGGCCTGGTCGACATGGACCAGGACAAAAGCAAAGGGCAAGCCGCTGGCAAACCGGCTGAAGGTCCGAAATGGGACTACATCCGTCAGCTCTTGACCAATCGCATGATGCTGGGCGTTTACTTGAGCCAGTACTGCATCAACGCCATCACCTACTTCTTCCTGACCTGGTTCCCGGTGTACCTGGTGCAAGAACGCGGCATGACCATCCTCAAGGCCGGTTTCATTGCCTCGTTGCCGGCGATCTGCGGTTTCATCGGTGGTGTGTTGGGCGGTGTGATTTCCGACTACCTGCTGCGCAAAGGCCATTCCCTGACCTTCGCCCGCAAGGCGCCGATCATCGCCGGCTTGCTGGTTTCCAGCAGCATCGTGGCCTGCAACTACGTTGACGTTGAATGGATGGTCGTCGGCTTCATGGCCCTGGCATTCTTCGGCAAAGGTGTAGGCGCATTGGGTTGGGCTGTGGTGTCCGATACATCGCCGAAACAGATCGCTGGTCTCAGTGGTGGCCTGTTCAACACCTTCGGTAACATCGCTTCCATCACCACCCCGATCGTGATTGGCTACATCATCAGCTCCACCGGTTCGTTCAAATGGGCGCTGGTGTTTGTCGGTTGCAACGCACTGGTTGCAGTGTTCAGCTACCTGGTGATCGTCGGTCCGATCAAACGTGTGGTGCTTAAGGAGCCGCCTGTCAGCGGCCCTGAAACAAATCACAAATTGTCACAAGCGCATTCCTGAGGAGCGGCGTCATGCAGTTGATTGAACATTCCGACTCGCCGCGCTACATCCGCCTGCACGAGCGGGACAACGTAGTGATCGTGGTCAATGACCAGGGCGTGCCGGCCGGCACTGAGTTTCCCGATGGCCTGGTGACCGTGGACTTCGTGCCACAGAGCCACAAAGTCACGCTGGAAGACATTCCCGAAGGCGGCCAGGTGATTCGTTACGGCCAGACCATTGGCTACGCGTTGCAGCCGATCCCGCGCGGCAGCTGGGTCAAGGAAGATCAACTGCGCATGCCCACCGCGCCACCGCTGGACAGCTTGCCGCTGTCCACCGAAGTGCCGGCGGCGCAGGCACCGCTGGAAGGCTTTACGTTCGAGGGCTACCGCAACGCCGACGGCACCGTTGGTACGCGCAACATTCTTGGGATTACCACGACCGTTCAGTGCGTCACCGGCGTGCTCGATCATGCGGTCAAACGCATCAAGGACGAGTTGCTGCCACAGTACCCGAACGTCGATGACGTGGTGGCGCTGACTCACAGCTACGGCTGTGGGGTGGCGATTACGGCGGCCGACGCGTACATCCCGATCCGCACCGTGCGCAACCTGGCGCGCAACCCGAACCTGGGCGGCGAAGCGTTGGTGATCAGCCTGGGCTGCGAGAAGTTGCAGGCCGGGCAAGTGATGCACGAGAACGACAGTTCGGTCGATCTGAGCGAGCCGTGGTTGTACCGCTTGCAGGATTCGAGTCACGGTTTCACCGAGATGATCGAGCAGATCATGGCGCTGGCCGAAACTCGTCTGAAGAAGCTCGATCAGCGTCGCCGGGAAACCGTGCCGGCCTCCGAGCTGATTCTGGGCATGCAGTGTGGTGGCAGTGATGCGTTTTCCGGGATCACCGCCAACCCGGCGCTGGGTTATGCCTCGGACCTGTTGCTGCGTGCCGGTGCGACGGTGATGTTTTCCGAAGTCACTGAAGTACGCGACGCCATCTACTTGCTGACCTCCCGCGCGGAGACTGAGGAAGTCGCTCAGGAGCTGGTGCGGGAAATGGACTGGTACGACCGTTACCTGGCCAAGGGCGAAGCTGATCGTAGCGCCAACACCACGCCGGGCAACAAGAAGGGCGGGTTGTCGAACATTGTCGAGAAGTCCCTGGGCTCGATCGTCAAGTCCGGCAGCAGCGCGATCAACGGCGTGCTTGGCCCTGGCGAGCGTTTCAAGCGCAAAGGGCTGATCTTCTGTGCGACCCCGGCCAGTGACTTTGTCTGCGGGACGTTGCAATTGGCGGCGGGGATGAACCTGCACGTGTTCACGACCGGGCGCGGCACGCCGTATGGTTTGGCGATGGCACCGGTGGTGAAGGTCTCGACCCGTACGGAGCTGGCGCAGCGCTGGCCGGATTTGATCGACATCGATGCCGGGCGGATTGCGACTGGGCGAGCTTCGATTGAAGACCTCGGCTGGGAGTTGTTTCACTACTACCTGGACGTGGCCAGCGGGAAAAAGCAGACGTGGGCCGAGCAGCACAAGCTGCATAACGACATCACCCTGTTCAACCCGGCGCCGATTACCTGAGACCGAGTCGCCTGCATAATGATCGTTCCCACGCTCCGCGTGGGAGTGCAGTCAGGGACGCTCTACGTCCCAAAGCGTGACGCGGAGCGTCACAAGAGGCATTCCCACGCAGAGCGTGGGAACGATCAGGGTGAAAGTGGCTTATCATTAGCCCCCTAACGACGCTCACCCAAGGTTCCCCCCGGCATGCTGGCTATCTTCCTCGAAACCCTGAACATCACCGCGCCGGTGTTTGCCATGCTGTTTTTGGGGGCGTTGCTCAAGCGCATCAACTGGATCAACGACAATTTCATCATCACCGCGTCGGCCCTGGTGTTCAACGTCACCATGCCGGCGTTGTTGTTTCTGGGCATCCTGCATGCCGACCTCCACGCTGCGCTGCAACCGGCACTACTGATCTACTTCTCGATTGCCACGCTGGTGAGTTTCGCCATTGCCTGGGGCTGGGCGATCTGGAAGTGCCCGCGTGAGGATCGGGGGATCTACACCCAGGGCGCGTTTCGCGGCAACAACGGGGTGATCGGCCTGGCGCTGGCAGCGAGTATGTACGGTGATTACGGGATATCCCTCGGCGCGATTCTCGCGGCGCTGGTGATTCTGTTCTACAACACGCTCTCGACCATTGTGCTGGCGGTATACAGCCCGGTGATCAAGTCCGATCCGTGGAGCATCTGCAAAAGCGTGATGGGCAACCCGTTGATCATCAGCGTGTTTGCGGCGGCGCCGTTTGCTTACTTCCAGATAGGTTTGCCGGGCTGGCTGGAGAAATCCGGTCAATACCTGGCGCAAACCACCTTGCCGCTGGCGCTGATCTGCATCGGTGGCACGCTGTCGCTGGCTGCGTTGCGCAAGAGCGGCAACATGGCGTTCAGCTCAAGCCTGGTGAAGATGATCGGCCTGCCGGTACTGGCGACCCTTGGCGCCTGGCTCTGGGGCTTTCGTGGGGCGGAGTTGGGGATTCTGTTTTTGTACTTTGGTAGCCCGACCGCTGCCGCGAGTTTTGTCATGGCGCGGCAGGCCAATGGTAATCATGAGCTGGCGGCGGCGATCATTGTGATTACGACACTGATGGCAGCGGTGACCACTAATATCGGGATCTTTTTGTTGCAGTGGGGTGGGTGGATCTAACTTCGGGATCTGCGGTGGTTTATAGGGCCTCTTCGCGAGCAAGCCCGCTCCCACATTAGATTTTCAGCGCACACAGAATCTTTGTACGCTGGTAATCAAATGTGTGCGGGCTTGCTCGCGAAGGCGGTTGAACAGTCACCACAAACTGCCAGAGATTTACTCCGGCTTCTGATAGCTATCAATCACGTCCTGCGCTGCCCGAAACGCATCAATCGCTGCCGGCGCGCCGGCATACACCGCGCAATGCAGCAGCGTTTCCCGAATCTCTTCCACCGTGCAGCCGTTGTTCAGTGCCCCGCGCACGTGGCCTTTCAGTTCTTGCGGACATTTGAGCGCGGTCAGCGCGGCGAGGGTGATCAGGCTGCGGGTTTTCAGCGCCAGGCCATCACGATTCCAGACAGCGCCCCAGGCGTGTTCATTGACGAAATCCTGCAGCGGCTGGGTGAATTCCGTGGCATTGCCCAGTGCGCGGTCGACGAAGGCGTCGCCCATCACTTGGCGGCGGACTTCAACGCCAGGTTTTTTAGTGTCGGTCATGGCAAATCCCTCTTGTGGTGTTGGCGACGCCAGGCGAGCAGCGACGTGAACAGCAGAAACGCCACGAGCGCCGGCAGGACGAAAAACAGCATCAGGTGTTCAAGCTTGCCGGCCAATGGCATGCCGGTGGTGAACGACACCACGTGCAGACCGTAAGCCAGGTACAAACCCAGACACAGCAAACCTTCGGCCCGGGTCACCCGGTAGCCGGTATAGAACAGCGGCAAGCAGAACACCGCTACACCGAGCATCACCGGCAAGTCGAAATCCAGGGCGTTGGGTGAAACCGACAGGGGGGATGGCGCGATCAGTGCCGTCACGCCCAACACACCCAGAAGGTTGAACAGGTTGCTGCCGATCACGTTGCCCACGGCAATCTCCCGCTCACCGCGCAGGGCAGCGATCAATGAGGTGGCCAACTCCGGCAGGGAGGTGCCGATGGCAACGATGGTCAGGCCGATGATCCGTTCCGACAACCCTAGATCCGTGGCGACCTCAACGGCCGCCCCCAGCAGCAGGTGCCCGGCGTAGATCAGCATCGCCAGCCCGGCCACGATCATCAGCAGGCTGGTGAACCAGGGGGCCGGCTGGCTGTGCGGATCGCTCGATGGTGGACGAGCCGAGTGCTGAGACTGGCGCAGCAGCAAGCCCAGGTACAGCGCCAGTGCGGCCAGCAGCATCACCCCGTCAATGCGGGTCAGTTCTTCATTCCAGGCCAGGACGAACACCAGCAAGCTGGCGCCGATCATCAGCGGAATGTCCAGGCGCACCAGATGTCGCGATACGCGCAGCGGAATGATCAGCGCCGAGAGCCCGAGGGTAACGAGAATGTTGAAGATGCTGCTGCCGATCACGCTGCCGACGGCGATATCGGGGGTTTCTGCGAGGGTGGCTTGCAGGCTGACCACCATCTGCGGCGCGCTGCTGCCGAGGGCGACGTTTGTC
>NZ_JBFULH010000143.1:0-9670 GCF_056400445.1 Pseudomonas sp. P5_B2
CCGTTCACCTACACCGTGACTCACGACAGCTTCACCGATGCCAACCAGGATGTGCTGACCTACACCGCAACCCTTGCCGACGGCAGTGCCCCGCCCGCCTGGCTGAAATTCAACGCCACCAGCCTGACGTTCACTGGCACGCCGACCAGCACGGCGTCTGGCAATTACAACGTACTGGTCAAGGCCACCGATCCGTCAGGCGCGTCGGTCAGCGACAGCTTCGCCCTGGCGGTAGCCGATGCGCCCGCCAACACCATCACCGGCACCAACAATGCCGAAAGCCTCAACGGCACGGCGGGCGCAGACCTGATCCTCGGACTCGGGGGCAACGACACCATCAAGGCTGGCACCGGCGCGGACATCGTCGACGGCGGTGCCGGACGCGATTCGCTGTACGGCGGCGACGGTGCCGACACCTTCCGCTATACCAACGTGCTCGACAGCTACCGCGACTACGACACCGGCGGTGTCACGGCCACCGACACGATTTATGACTTCACTGTGGGCGTGGACAAGATCAATGTGTCGGGCCTTGGCATTCTCGGCCTCGGCGATGGCAGCAATGGCACGTTGTACATGACCCTCAACGCCGCCGGGGACAAGACTTACATCAAATCCGCCGAGGTCGACGCCGATGGCAATCGCTTTGAAATCGCCCTCAACGGCAACTACCTCAACACCCTGACCGCCAGTGACTTCGTGTTTGGCGAGCGAGCCCAGCAAGACATCCTCTACCTGCCCACACTCGGCCAATCCAATGCGCGCCTGCTACGCATGACGGAGGACGATGATCAGTCCGGCACCTCGATGCTGGTCAACGACCTGGACCGCTACACCCCTTATGACGTGCGCAGCCAGTTCACCGACGCCGATGGCAACGGCATTGATATCGCCGTGGGTGGGAGCACCGTCAACGGCCTGTCGACCCTGAGCCCCGAGGAGCTCAAGTTGTGCTGGTGGCTGACCGACACCAACCAACCCGGGCCTGCGCTGTTGCGCGCCGTTGCGTTGCTGCAGGATCAGCTCACCGAACTCAAAGCCATCGATAACGTCACCATGGGCATCATTTGGGGCCAGGGCGAGGAAGCCGCCCAGGAAATCGGCCGCGCGACCGACAAAGCAGGAGCAGCAGCGGCGTACAAGGCTGCGACCCTGAAGGTGTTTGATTACCTGCATGCCCAGTTCGGTAACTTCAGCGTGTACCTGATGGAAACCGGTCACTACGAGCAGGATGCGGCGCGTGCCCGAGGGTATTCGGAAGAGAAGATTGCTTCCATCGTCGAAGGGGTCGGCTATGTCCGCGCCGCCCAGGAAGCCATCGCCGCTGAGCGCGCCGATGTCAAACTGGCGGTGGACTACACCGACCTGCCCTTGCGCTATGAAGTCGATCCGCTGGTTTATCCCGATGACGTCTGGCACTTGCACGAGGAATCCGCGGAAATCGTCGGCCAGCGTTTGGCCGACTACATCGCCAATGACCTTGGCTTCCAGGGTGACCCCAACGACAACAACAGCGTGCAGGACATTTTCGACAACGCTCAGAACCAGGGCGGGATGATTTCCGGTACCGATCAAGCGGACACTCTGGTAGGCAGCTCGGGCAACGACACACTGGATGGCGACTTGGGCGCCGACACCATGACCGGCGGTGATGGCAACGACATCTACGTGGTCGATAACGCGTTCGACAGCGTGGTGGAAAGCAACACCTCGACCTCGCAGATCGATACGGTGCAGGCCTCGGTCAGTTGGACACTGGGCGCCAATCTGGAAAACCTGGTGCTCACCGGCGTGTCGGAGATCGACGGCACCGGCAATGAGCGGCGCAACTTCATCACCGGCAATGCCGCCGACAACGTGATCGATGGTGCCGCAGGCGCGGACAGCATGAGCGGTGGCGATGGCAACGACACCTATTATGTCGACAACGTCGACGACAGCGTGATCGAAACCAACAGCAATGGGGTGCCTGGAGGGATCGACAGCGTGCACAGCAGCCTCGCGGCCTATTCCCTCGCCAACAATGTAGAGAATCTATATGTCGATGGCGCTGGTGCCACCAATGGCACAGGGAACACGCTGGATAACACGCTGTTCGCCAGTGCCGGCAACAACGTGCTGGATGGGCGCGAGGGCAATGACACGGTGTCCTATGAGCGTGCCTCGGCGGGGGTTACCGTAAGCCTCTCGACATCCGCACAACAAAATACCGTGGGTTCCGGGCTCGACACCCTGAAATTTTTCGAAAACGTGACGGGAAGCGCTTACGCCGACACGCTGTCGGGCAACAGCTCAGGGAACATTCTGAACGGTGGTGCGGGTAACGATTCGCTGGTGGGTGGTTCGGGCGATGATCGGCTGATCGGTGGTGCAGGCACCGACAACCTCACCGGCGGCACTGGCGCGGACACTTATGTGTTTAGTGCCTTGTCGGACATGGGCATCGGGGCTTTGCGCGATGTGATTAGCGGTTTCAAGGCCACAGAGCTTGATCACCTGGATCTTACCGGCCTCGACGCCAACCCTCTGACTGCCACCGTCGACGCCTTCACGTTCATCGGCAGCAACGCCTTTGACCCCACCAACGCCACCGGCCAACTGCGCTTTGCCGATGGCATCCTCGAAGGCAGTGTCAACACCGACGCCACCCCTGAGTTCCAGTTCGAACTGGTGGGTGTCAAGGAGTTGCACGCCAGCGACTTTACCGCCTGAGTTGCGGTTTGCTCGCGATAGCGGTGGCTCAGTCCGCATACCGGCTGACTGAGCCAGCGCTTTCGCCGGCAAGCCGGTCTCGCTCCCACAGGGGATATGCAGTTCCTGGAAAACTGTCATTCACTACCTGTCTAATGTGGCGAGGGAGCCTGTCGGATCGCCGCACCGTCCCGCTCGGCTGCGAAGCAGTCGTAAATCGAGAAGCTCAATCTACCTGATGCCGCCCATTCGACAGGTTAGGCGGTTGCTTGTCAGGCTCACTCCTCTTTGAAAGCCGCCAGCAAGCGTTCACGCAACGGTTTCATCAGGTAATTCATCAAGGTTCGTTCCCCCGTCACCACCGTGACATCGGCGAGCATGCCGGGGCGCACCAGCAGGCCGGCGTTCTGCAGTGAGGCGACGGTGTCGGGGGGAATGTCGACCTTGGCGGAAAAGTACGGCTGGTGCGATTGCTCATCGATCAACTGGTCCGCCGACACCGACGCCACCATGCCGGTGACGGTCGGCGTATCCACCCGTTGCAGCGCCGTAAAATGCACATGCACCGGCAACCCTGGGCGCAACTTATCAGCCATCAGCGGCTCGAAACGCGCGGTAATCGCCATCGGCGCATCCAGCGGCACCACCTGCATCAGGGTTTGGCCAGCCTGCGCAACGCCGCCGACCGTATGAACGTTCACGTCCATGACCTGCCCGGACACCGGTGCACGGATCGCACCGTTATCGACTTCAAACTGCAAGGCATTGATCTGATCGGCATAACCGGCCGCCTCGGCAGAAACCTCGCTGAGCTGGGTTTCAGCATCGCGGCGAAATTCTTGCTGAGCCTGCAAGGCCTTGAGCTGGCTTTCGTTGATCGCCTGGCGAGTCCTGCCGACATCGCCGACCCCGGAGGCAATCTGCCCGGCCAATTGGGCTGCATTGCGCTCGGCCTCCAACAGCTTGTTACGCGGAATATAGCCTTCACTGGCCAAACCGCGCAGGCCTTCCAGCTCCTGCTGCTGGAAGCGCATCTGCGCATCGGAGTTGCGCTTGACACCTTCGTAGCCGAGCAATTGCTGCTGCAATGCTGCAACTTCGTGTTCGATGATCTGCAAACGGCTGCCCAACTCTGCGCGGCGGGTCAGGAACAGCTGGCTCTGCAAGCCCATGGCGGCCTTGACCCGTGGCTCGTCGGCACGTTCCAGCAGTTCAGCGGGCCATTGGATCTCGGCTGCGCCCAGCCGCTCGGCAATCAACCGCGCCTCGACGCTGCGATCATTGAGCAACTTGCCCAAGGTCACATCCCGTTGCGCCTGCGCCTGCACCGTATTGAGCTGCACCAGCAACTGCCCCTGAGTGACGCGGTCGCCATCGCTGACCAGCAGCTTTTCCACCACCCCACCGACCAACGACTGCACGGCCTTGCGTTCGCCCGCCACCACCACGGTGCCGCTGCCCACGACACCTTGGTCGAGCGGCGCCAGGCAGGCCCAGAGCAGGAATCCGCTGAGCGTCAGGACCAGGAAACCCACGCCATAGCGGGCCGCCCCACCGGCGTCGGTACTGGCGCAGGGCAGCGGTGTGGTGCCGCGCACGCTCAGCCCCTGCTCGCTGTACATTTTTGCCCCAGGTGTCAGATCACGCATTTCCGCCCGCCTCCATGACCGCAGCCGGTCTTGGCTCCGGCATTAATGCCTTGAGCACCCTATCCCGTGGACCGAATGCTTGTTGAGTGCCGTCCTTGAGCACCAGGATGTGATCGACCACCGCCAGCACATTAGGCCGGTGGGTAATCAGCACCACGGTGCTGCCAGCAGTCTTGAGCGCACGGATGGCTTGTACCAGCGCCAGTTCTCCGGCTTCATCAAGGTTGGAATTGGGCTCGTCGAGCACGATCAGCGACGGGCACCCATAAAGCGCGCGAGCCAGGCCGAGGCGTTGTTTTTGTCCACCGGACAAGCCAAGCCCGCCGGGGCCCAGCGGCGTGTCGTAACCCTTGGGGAACCTCAGGATCATCTCGTGAATGCCAGCATGACGCCCGGCGGCGATGATCTTGTCCGCATTCTGTTCACCGAAACGGGCAATGTTGTCGGCCACACTGCCGTCGAACAGTTCGATGTCCTGAGGCAGGTATCCAAGGTGCGGGCCCAAGGCGTCATGGGACCATTGACTGATCTCGGCGTCGTCCATGCGCACCGACCCGCCCATGGCGGRCCACACCCCGACCAGTGCTCTGGCCAGCGTTGATTTACCACTGGCGCTGGCGCCGACAATGGCGAGCACATCACCTTTGGCCAGACTGAAATTGATGCCGCGCAGGGTCGGTTGCGGAGCGCCGGGCGGGCCGACATACAACTGTTCCAGGCGCACCGCGCCGGTGGGCGGTGGCAAAGGCATGCGCAGGTGCTCGCGCGGATGCTGGGCAAGCAGTTGGCTCAGGCGCTGATAACTCTGGCGGCCCGAGTTGAATTGTTTCCACGAACCAATGGCGATTTCCACGGGTGCCAGCGCACGCCCCAGCAGCAACGACATGGCAATCATCATGCCCGCCGACAATTGCCCTTCAAGCACCAGCAACGCCCCCAGCCCCAAGGCCAGCGACTGTCCGGAGATGCGCACGAAACGGGTGGCCGAAGTGATGCGCGCGCTACGATCGCTGGCATGGGCCTGAGCGGCAATGATGCGTTGTTGCAGCAGGCTCCAACGCTGACGCAACGGCCCGAGCATGCCCAGGGCCTGGATGACTTCGGCATTGTGTAACGTGCTGTTTACATAGATCGACGACTGCACGCCCACGCGATTGGCTTCGCCCAGGCTTGTGCGAGTCGCCAACTCGCCCCACAGCGCCAAGCCAATCAGCACCAAGGCCAGCACCAGCGTCAGCAGGCCAAACCATGGGTGAAAGATGAACGCCACCAGCAGGAAAATGGGCAACCACGGCGCATCGAGCAAGGCGATCAGGCCCTGACCGGTGATCAATTGCCGCAGCGTCGCCAGATCGGTGAGCACCTGCGCCGGGTTGGCGTTGTGCTCACGCAGGCTGCGGGCGAAGGCAGCGTCGAAAATCCGCTCGCCCAAGGCATCGTCCAGGCCCGCGCTCATGCGAATCATCACCTCGCCGCGTGCCCACTCGATCAAGGCGCTGAACATGAACAGTCCCAAGGCGATCAACGTGAGCATGAACAAGGTGGTTTCGTTGCGGCTGGTGAGAACCCGGTCGTACACCTGCATCATGTAGAGCGACGGCACCAGCACAAGCACGTTGATCACTCCGCTGAACAGCGCAAGCGACCAGAACACCCGGCGATAGCTTAATAAAGCGGCGTCAATGTCATGACGCGGATCGAGAAGCAAACCCATAGAGTGTCGCCCGCAAAAGGAATAGTCTGTCCAAGTAGCAATCCATCGCGAGTCTGTTTTTGCACCCAGGTATTGGAGAAAACTCCAAACGTAGCCTGACCTTCTGCTATCTGAGACGATCCTCGTCCCAACAGGCGCCAATTACTGACAACGCAACCACGGGTAAGTGCCGGTTCGATGGGCTGGGGATTTAAGCGGGGTGACGGGCGGGAGTTTTGCATTCCAAAGTGGATTGAAAGCTCAGGACGGTACGCCGCACGGCCCCGGCGGCATGAATCTCGCGGGTTAAAAAGCATTTCAAAGGCCCGTAGAACTAGAGATTCTAGGACGCTCGGGCGCCATTGTGAGATGCTTTTTTGAAACTGTGCTCGTTAATGCCCGGATGTAAACTACGATAGAAAGTACCCGGTTTATTTTTTCCTGGTAATGCAGTCAGCCATCCAGTTTCCAGGTCGCACTGTCGGTGAAAGGAGGTCGACAGTCCCTTAAACTGATGTAAATGCTACGCTTTATTCTCTTCGAGAAGAGATGAGGCGATGCCATCGAAACCTCACTTCATAGAGACCAATAGTGGCCATGAAGCGGATCCTTAGCGGTGCTATCACCTTGGCAATCATCGGCACGATGACCGTTGGACTACTCCAATGGAGAGCCGTCGCAAAGCAGAGTCAAGACGTATCGTGCAGTGAAGCCAGACACACCTTGAAAGGTGTGGAAATTCGAGCGCGGGCGTTGGCTGCCGGGATGACCATAGAGGCGTACGCTCACGCTGAAGAAGAGGAAGTGGCGAAACTGATCCGCGCTCTCGAAGGTGCGACCAGTCCGGCTGATATCGATTCAGTCATGGAGAGTCACTCTGCCGCCATCAAAGCTGAAGACGCCGCTGTGGAGGCAGAGGTGGACGCACGAGGCGATCAAGCCTTCCTCGAGCAACGATTGAAGAAGCAGCGCATCCCCGTCGATGTCAAACAACAACTCGAGCGCGCGGCTAAGGCAGTCAGTCTCACGTGTAGCTAACGTTTATTCACAACCCCCACCCCTCCTTCACAGCCTTTCGAATGCCCTCCAGCAACATCGCAAACGCCGGGTTGTCATTGTTCTCGCGCCAGATCAAATGCAGCTCGCTCTGTACGCCCTCCCCCAGATCGATATCACGAAACACGACGTTCCTGAATACCACGCTGGTGGCGCAACGAGGAACCAGGGCCAGTCCCATTCCGGCGTTGACCAGCGCCAGAATCGTCAGTGAAGAACCGAGCCATTGCACGTATTCCGGAGCGACGCGGGCTGAGCGCAGCATACCGGTCAGCAGTTCGTTGAACGGCGGATAGGCGGCGTGGGAATACATCAGGAACGGTTGCGCATCGAGGTCTTTGACGGACACGGTTTCGGCACTGGCCAGCGGGTGGCGACTGGGGATTGCCAATACAAATGGCTCGCGCACCAGGCACTCAGTGGCATAGCCCGGTTCCAGCAAGGGCGCGCGGACGATGCCCAGATCGATCCGCCGGGCGCGAAGGGCTTCGTGTTGTTGGTAGGTGTTCATCTCCGACAGATCGATTTTCACATGGGGCTGTTTGAGCCGTGCTTCAGCAATGACCTTGGGCAGGAATTCGTACACCGCGCTGCCAACAAAGCTGATGTTGACCGAGCCAATGTCACCTTCGGCAAAACGCCGGGCAGTGACGGCGGCTTGCTGGGCGCGCTCCAGCAGGTTCTGTGCTTCGATGAAGAACGCGCGACCAGCGGCGGTCAGCGCGACGCTGCGGGTGGTGCGGGTGAACAGCTCAACTCCCAGGTGGTGCTCCAACAGTTGGATTTGTCGGCTGAGGGGCGGTTGCGTCATGTTCAGGCGTTCGGCGGCGCGACGAAAGTTGAGTTCGGTGGCCACCGTGGTGAAGCAGCGCAATTGAGTCAGTTCGAACATTGATCTAATCCAGGTATCAATCGAATGCCAGTTTAGATTAGACGAGATCAATTGCCATGTTCATGATCGGCTCTTCCCTAAAAAAACAAAAAAGGAGCAGCCTCTTGAAAATCAAACGAGTCACCGTCACCCCCATCGCTTTCCGTGATCCGCCGCTGCTCAATGCCAGTGGGATCCACGAACCGTTCGCGCTGCGCTCGATCATCGAGATCGAGAGCGACAATGGTTACATTGGTCTGGGTGAGAGCTACGGCGACGCTCCGGCGCTGGCGATCCAGCAGCAGTTGCAAGCCAAGTTGATCGGCCTCGACCCGTTCAATCTCAATCAGCTGCGCGCCATCGTGCAGGCTACCGTGGCGGCAAACAAACCGGCGAGTATCGCCGGCGCAGAACTGGCACCCGGTTCTCACGCCAGCAAAGCCGTGAGCAATGCGTATTCGGCGTTTGAAGTGGCGTTCCTGGATTTACAGGCGCACTCGCTGAACGTGCCGTTGGTGGACTTGCTGGGCGGTGYGATCCGTGACGAGATTCCGTTCAGCGCCTATTTGTTTTTCAAATACGCCCAGCATATCGATTCGCCTTACAAACCCGACAGCTGGGGTGAAGCACTGAACGAAGAGCAGATCGTCGCCCAGGCTCGGCGCATGATCGAGACCTATGGTTTCAAGAGCATCAAGCTCAAGGCTGGCGCGCTGGAGCCAGAGCATGAAGTTGCGTGCATCAAGGCGCTGAAAAAGGCCTTCCCGGGTTACCCGCTACGGATCGATCCGAACGGTAACTGGTCCATGGAAACCTCGATTCGCATGGCCGAATTGCTGGGCGAAGACCTGCAATATTACGAAGACCCGACGCCGGGCCTGGAGGGTATGTCCGAACTGCACAAACGCACCGGCCTGCCGCTGGCGACCAATATGGTGGTGACTGATTTCGATGAGTTTCGCCGCAGCGTCGCCTTGAACAGCGTGCAGATCGTCCTCGCCGATCACCACTATTGGGGCGGTCTGCGCGACACTCAGGCCCTGGCGAAAATGTGCCAGACCTTTGGCGTGGGCGTGTCCATGCATTCCAACTCGCACTTGGGTATCAGCCTGATGGCCATGGCCCATGTCGCCGCTTCGGTGCCGAATCTCGATTACGCCTGCGACACGCATTACCCTTGGCAGGAGCCGGACGAAGAGGTGATCAAGGGCGGCAAACTGCCCATCGTCGATGGTTGCGTGAAAATCACCCGAGCGCCTGGTTTGGGTCTGGAGCTGGATCACGATCAATTGGGCAAGCTGCATGACCAATACCTGACCTGCGGCATTCGCCAGCGCGATGATGTGAAACAGATGCAACGTTACAAACCTGAATGGAAAACCATCAAACCGCGTTTTTGAGGGTGTCCGGTGCCTGGCTGTCAGGGCAGGCACCGGTTTTTCATCACCGATAAAAAATACGAGAAGGCCAACGCCTTACGCGAGCTTTATGGCGCCGCCCTGGATATTGTCGCGCGCCATTCGCAAGTCATTAGCGTCCTGGTTGAGCTGGTGAATCAGGTTGAGCAACCGTTGACGCAGCACCTCGTCCTGAAGCTGCTCTGCTGCGCGCATCACATCGAACGCCGCCCCCTCATTATTCGTCGCGACGGAGTCGAGTAGTTTGCGCATGCTTCTTGATGGCCGATTCATCTCCACCCTCCTTAGGTAT
>NZ_JBFULH010000144.1:0-9556 GCF_056400445.1 Pseudomonas sp. P5_B2
CGCGGACAGAACTCGGTGAAGGCGGGTGTGCCGCTGTTCATCGTGGTGGTGCTGACGCTATTGATGCTGCAACTGCGCAGTTTCTCGCGCACGGTGATGGTGTTCCTGACCGCGCCGCTGGGGCTGATCGGCGTGACGTTGTTCCTGATCGTGTTCCGTCARCCGTTCGGTTTTGTCGCGATGCTCGGGACCATCGCGTTGTCCGGGATGATCATGCGTAACTCGGTGATCCTGGTGGACCAGATCGAGCAGGACATCGCGGCAGGCCTCAAGCCCTGGCAGGCGATTATCGAGGCGACCGTGCGCCGCTTCCGCCCAATCGTACTGACCGCACTCGCGGCGGTGCTTGCGATGATCCCATTGTCACGTAGCGTGTTCTTCGGGCCGATGGCGGTGGCGATCATGGGCGGGTTGATCGTGGCAACAGCGCTGACGTTGCTGTTCTTGCCGGCGCTGTATGCGGCGTGGTTCAGGGTCAAGAAAGAGGCGGTCTGATCCTGGCGGCCGTCGGGCCGCCCACTTTTTCGACATCGCCTAATGCTCAAAATTGTGGGAGCGAGCCTGCTCGCGATGGCCTCGTGTCAGGCAGTTCATATTTCGACTGAACTACTGCTTTCGCGAGCAAGCTCGCTCCTACAGTTGATCTTTTGTGAATGCAGCATTTGCGTACGACAGAGACTCATAGTGGGAGCGAGCTTGCTCGCGATGGCGTCCTGGCAGACGACGATGTTTAAAGAGATGCTAAAACACCAGAACCTTCCCACAGGATTTTCAGGTTGTCTGTCGGAAGCGAGACCTCTAGGCTTTTGAATGTCGCTGCAAAAAGCAGCGACCGGGTTTCGCAGCCCGGTTAAACTTCAGATGCACAGCGTCCACCATCCGAAAGCGGGCGCTTTTTTATGCCTGTTTCATGGCGGCTGTGCGCGGGAGAYYTTCGGGTCTGCCGGGTTCCTGAAGTCCCGGTCTGCGAACCTGCGTACAGCTGCCACCTAATGTTCGTTTCGCAGCGAACGGTGACAGCTCCACTACTTCAGGAGCTACACAATGTTCAAAGACAGTCCAAACCCTCCAGACACAGAAACAGAACTGGAAATAGAAACCGACCCGGTGTCCCCTTACGCCTTCCTTGATTCCAAAAAACTCCACGATGCCGCCATTCGCGCTCTCGATCACTACCTGGCTTCACCCGTTGAAAAAAAGGCCAAAGCTGATCGTCGTCCCAGTACGATTTTCGTCATCGCCCCCAACGTCGATTCCGAAACTCTCCTGGCCCATGCCTGCGAAACCCTCGCCTCAGCAAACGTTATGGCCAGTGAGTTAGCCTTCAGCCAAAGCGGCCCGATGTGCAATCTAATGCTGGGGGTTCAACAGATGATTTCGCTGGCGGAGTTATCGGTGAATCGCGTTCTGGATCAATTCGATCCGCACGAGTAACGCAAACGTAAAAAACCCGCTGAACCTGTAAAGTTCAGCGGGCTTTCTGTCGCGTGATGATCGTTAAAAACTACAACGTTCCAAACACTTTCTTAGCCAGACTGGTCGCTGCCGCCGCAGGGTTCTGGCGGATGATTTCTTCCTGTTTGCCGATCATCTCGAACAGGCCGTTCAAGGCCTGCTCGGTGACGTAGTTTTCGACGTTGGCGTTCTTGGCATCCAACACACCCATGGTCGCTGCCTGACCGGCGAATGTGTTGTATTGCTTGGCCAGGCCGACCTGATCGGTGGCTTGCTTCACAATCGGCAGGAACTTCGCGCGGATTTGTTCGCGGCTGGTTTTGTTCAGGTATTGAGTGGCCGAGTCGTTGCCGCCGCTGAGGATGCCTTTGGCATCTTCCACACTCATCTTCTTCACTGCATCCACGAGGATCGGCTGGGCTTGGGTCACGGCGATTTCAGCTGCTTTGTTCATGCTGGTCTCCAGTTCGTCGACCTGAGCGCCCATGCCGAACTGCTTCATTTTACTGGCGACCTTGCCAAGTTTGCCCGGCAAACCGATTTTCACCTCCGGGTTATTGCTGAAGCCACCCGGTGTGCCGAGTTGTTTGACCGCCAGTTGCGCGCCTTGGGTCAGGGCGTCCTTGAGGCCGCCAGTGGCGTCGGTTTGCGACAGGTCACTGAGCGACAGTGCCAGCGCGCTGGCGGAGATCATCAAGCCTGCGCAGAGGCTGGCGAAGCGAAGGGTAGGGCGAAGCATGGCAGCTTCCTTGTTCGAAAGAGGAGTTTAGTGAAACGCTGGCGACAATCTAACGGATTTTTACAGCAGTTTCGCCCGTGTATTGTTGATGAACGCTATTTTCAGACTTTGTTGAAGGGTTTCAATACAACGGAGTGGGGATACACCGCGATTGAATTACGGTATTCATTTTCAGTGGCCCTCAGGGTATAGCGCTTGCCCGGCACGACAGTGTCTGGGTCATATTCCAGATAAAACGCCTCTGCCATTTGTTCACTGATATGCACTTGAGTCAGTTGGACCGCTGCATTGTCGTGCTCATGAGCAACAATGGTCACCGCGTGCTCGGGTTCTACCGTTTGAGGCTCTTGCGCCTGAATGTAAAGGCGACCAATAGGGCTCAGGTGCAGCGTTTGGCGATGCGGCGCACGGTGGACAATCACGAAGTGGTCCAAGTCAATCAGCAGCGGAGCCCCGTTGTGAGTCATGCTGACCGTCACGCGGTACTTGACGCTTACATCGAAATATTTATGTGCAAATGAAAAGTTCCAACGCCCGCTGCGCAATACCGCCGTTCGGGATTGAGCGACTTTTACTGGAGTCGAAGAGTTTGCAGTTTGAACGCATATATACGTTTCACCTTCGCCGCCAATGGGCGGCAGGAAGTCTTCAGGCAAACTAAAAGTGAGGGTGATGTACGTGTTGGTGTTTTCTGATGAGTTCATCGCGATATCCGTATCGGGATTAGTTGTGGGCGGTTATTAATCCATAATTGATCGACAATAAGAACATCCTTGTTCTTAAAGTTATGGTCAGGAAGTTACAGGCTCTCCAACTTGGCTTGATCCGCCGCATCTTCACTGCGATGCRATGCCACCTGACGGATCGACAAGCGAATCTCCGCGGGCAACACCCGTTTGGCCGCGCCTTCTGCCAGTTCGCCGAGCAGTTCGTGATAACTCAACTTGCCGGCTTCGTCACGCTTGAGCACGTCCAGAACAAGCATGGTCTGGATGAAGTGACGGAACAGGCTCTTGTCGAAGAACTCCGGGGCGTTCAGGCCGTGGAGGATAGACAGGCGCTGGGCCATCACTGTGCACAGGTCTTCCAGCTCTTCGGCGCTGATGCTGTTCTGGCCGCTGTTGAGCAGCAAAGAGACGGTCATGTAGAAGCGCTGCAAGGTCTGGGCGATGCTCTTCGACAACAAGGTCAGCAACACGAAATGCCGCGAACTTGGCGCCGGGCGCAGGTAGACATTGTTTTCGAAGCGCAGCAGGCCTTGTTCGACGAATGCTTCCAGCCATTGGTCGATCACGGCGTCCAGCTCATCCATGGACCAGCGAATGAACAGTTCCGATTGCAGGTACGGATACAGCGCGCGGGTGTAGCGCAGGATCTGTTCGCGGTTCATGCGCGAGGCGCTCTGGAAGAAACTCGCCAGTAGCGCTGGCAACGCAAAGATGTGCAGCACGTTGTTGCGGTAGTAGGTCATCAGKACGGCGTTTTGCTCGTCCAGATACAAAATTTTGCCCAGGGCATCGCTCTGCTCGGACAGCAGGTCCATGTCCTTCACATGATTGATCAGTGCGCGACCATCACCTTCCGGCAGCGTGGTGTGCGGTGAATACGGAACCTTGCGCAGCAGCGCCAGATACAAATCGAGCACTCGTGCCATCGCGCGATCATCCAGCGCCAGGCGGCTGGTGGAGAGCAACGCCAAGGCCACCAGGTTGACCGGGTTGATCGCGGCCGCTTCGTTCAGATGCTGCGCGACTTTCTCGCCGAGACGGTTAGTCGTTTCGTTGAGCCAGGCCGGTTTGAATTGTGGCCCGAGTTCCTGTTGGCGCCAGTCCGGCTGTTCGATGTCGAGGAACTCCGCCAGTTTGATCGGCTCGCCGAAGTTCACCGCCACCTGGCCGAAGCGCTGCTTGAGCGCACCGATGACTTTGAAGATATCGAAAATCGATTCTTTCTTTTTGGTCGCGCCTCGCAGTTCGCCGAGGTAGGTCCGGCCTTCGAGCACCCGTTCATAACCGATGTACACCGGCACAAATACGATGGGCATGCGCGACGAACGCAGGAAGCTGCGCAGGGTGATTGCGAGCATCCCGGTTTTCGGTTGCAGCATGCGCCCGGTACGCGAACGGCCGCCCTCGACGAAGTACTCGACCGGGAAGCCTTTGGTGAACAGGGTGTGCAGATATTCGTTGAACACCGAGGTGTACAGCGGGTTGCCCTTGAAGGTGCGACGCATGAAAAACGCGCCGCCGCGACGCAGCAGGCTGCCGATCCCCGGCATGTTGAGGTTGATCCCGGCGGCAATGTGCGGCGGGGTCAGGCCATTGCGGAACAGCAGATAGGACAGCAGCAGGTAGTCAATGTGGCTGCGGTGGCAGGGTACGTAGATCACTTCGTAACCCGGGGMGACCTTTTGCACGCCTTCGATGTTGTTGACCTTGATGCCGTCGTAGATCTTGTTCCAGAACCAGCTCAGCACCACTTCCATGAAGCGAATCGCGGTGTAGGTGTAGTCGGAGGCGATCTCGTTGCCGTAGCGCAGGGCCTGGGCCTTGGCTTTTYCCGGGGAAATATTCTCGCGCTCGGCTTCGTCGAGGATCGCTTGCTTGACCAGCGGCTGGTTGACCAAGCCTTTCACCAGATTACGGCGGTGGGAAATGTCCGGACCGATGACTGCGGCTTTGAGGTTGCGGAAGTGCACCCGCAGGATCCGCTGGGCCATGCGCACGGTGCGCTCGTGCCCCTTGTTTTGATCGATCAGCTCACGCAGATGGATCGGCGCGGAGAACTGCACGCGGGTCTTGCGCCCCAGCACGATGATGCTCAGCAAGCGACGCAGACGCCCGGTGACGGCCCAGCTGTCGGCGAAGAGCAATTTCCACGGGCTCGATTCGCTGTCCGGTGACTGCCCCCAGAACACGCTGACGGGAATGATCTGCGCATCTTCGGCGGCGTTCTGGCTCAAGGCGCTGACCAGTCGGTTCAGAGTCGGAGGAGCGCCGCGTTTGTCCTGGCGACCGAGCCAGTCGGGGTCCGGTGTCAGGTAAAAGAATGCGGCAGGTTCCACCAACGTACCCACCGATACCGGCAGCACCGGGCGGGGCAGGCCAGCCTTGCTGCATTCGGTGTCGACCACGGCGAGGTCGGTCAGCGAAGGGTTTTGCAGGACGTAGAACACCGGGCGACTGCGGTCCAGGTCAAGGGTGAACGACGACTGGTTGATCGTCTCCGAGCGAACCCAGAGATACAACAGTCGGCGCAAGGTGCCAAACACAAGACGGCGAAACGGGGAGCGGGTCATACGGCTTCTGCATGAGTGGAAAAGACCGAGCGTTTGCTCGGGCGGTCGATAGTGTGCCGTATTCGCTGAAAATCGGCAAAAAAGCGCGTAAGTAAACCCGTTTGAGAGTTTTTGCGCCTGACATATACTCGGCAAGCCCGCAGTGGCCAGACAATGCCACCTTCAGCGCAAGCAATGTTCCCGAGGCTTTCCTGCGAAAAGCCCGATCATAATAAAAAAGGAGTATGAACAGATGGCAACACGTGAAACCGGCAACGTGAAGTGGTTCAACGACGCCAAGGGCTACGGCTTTATTCAACGCGAGGACGGGGTGGACGTGTTCGTGCACTACCGCGCAATTCGTGGCGAAGGACACCGTTCGCTGGCTGAAGGTCAGCCGGTTGAATATGCCGTGGTGACCGGTGAGAAGGGGCTGCAGGCTGAGGATGTGGTGGGGCTCTAAACCCACTCTTCAGATCACACAAAACCAATGTGGGAGCGGGCTTGCTCGCGTATGCAGTGTGTCAGTCGACATAGCTTTGGTTGACACACCGCCTTCGCGAGCAAGCCCGCTCCCACATTTGATCCGCGTTGCTTTTAAGCAGTTTTCCAGGTGATTTCTTCTTCACCGTCCGCGCTGATACGCATCCAGCGATCCGCTGTTTCTTCACCCTCTTCCTCGACCCACGTACCCGGCGCGCAACGCACTTCGACGTTCAGCGCAGCAAAAGCTGCGCGGGCGCAGGCGATGTCGTCTTCCCATGGGGTCTGGTCGCTGTCCAGGAACAGGCTGTTCCATTTGCCCACGGCCTTGGGCAGCCAGGTCACTGGCACGTTACCGGCCTTGCACTTGTAGGTCTGCCCCTTCTGAACCCAGTCGGTGCACGGGCCCAAAGCGGTGCCGAGCCAGGCCGCGATGGCCTTGTAGTCGACGTCGGTGTCTTTCAGGTAAATCTCGATATCGGGTTGGCGCATGGATGTCCTCACTGCGGGTCTGAAAAATCCATTCGCGGATTTAGCCGGCCTCAAGCTGTTCGCTCAAGACCAAAATTTAAGAATTTATTGAAGAACAAAATAATCGTAGCGCATCGACACAGTGACCTCGAACGGCTCGGCCTGTTCGATGACTGCCGCACGGCGTTCAGCACTGGCGCGCCAGCCATGGGGTGTCATGGCCAACAGGTTCGCGCGGTCCTGACCCTTTGAAAGTGTCAGTTTGAATTCCAGGGTTTCGCTGTGTTGCAGCGCCATGCCTTCCGGCACCAACGCCAGATGCTTATCGTCGGTGTATTCACGCACTTCGTCGTACAGTCGCTCGCGCAGTTCCATCAAATGGCCGCTGGTCGGTCCGACTTTCATCAAGCCGCCACCAGGGCTGAGCAGGCGTTTGGCCTCTTCCCAGTCGAGCGGGCTGAAGACACTGGCGAGAAACTGGCAACTGCCCGAGGCCAACGGCACCCGCGCCATGCTGGCGATCAACCAGGTCAGTTGCGGGTTGCGTTTGCAGGCGCGTTTCACCGCTTCCCGGGAGATGTCCAGCGCGTAACCGTCGGCGTGCGGCAACGCCTCGGCGATTTGCGCGGTGTAATAACCCTCGCCACAGCCGATATCCAGCCAGCGCTGTGGCGCGTATTGCGCCGCCAGTTCGGCCAGACGCTTGGCTACCGGAGCGTAATGGCCGGCGTTCAAGAAGTCGCGACGGGCTTCGACCATGGCCAAGTTATCCCCAGGGTCGCGGCTGTTCTTGTGCTGCACCGGCAACAGGTTCAGGTAACCCTGGCGCGCGCGGTCGAAACGATGCCCGGCGGGGCAAGCCACGCCGTTGTCCACCGCGTTCAGCGGTTCGCTGCAGATCGGGCAGGCGAGCATCAGGCGAGCAACTTGATCAGGGTCTGGTAGTAGATGTCGGTCAGCACGTCGAGGTCAGCGGCGAGTACTCGCTCGTTGACCTGGTGGATCGTCGCGTTGACCGGGCCCAGTTCAACCACTTGGGTGCCCATGGTCGCGATGAAACGACCGTCGGAGGTGCCGCCACTGGTAGAGGCCTTGGTTTCACGACCGGTGACGTCCTTGATGCTCGACGCGACTGCGTCCAGCAACGCACCCGGCTCGGTGAGGAACGGCAGGCCGGACAGCGCCCAGTCGATGTGCCAGTCCAGGCCGTGCTTGTCGAGAATGTCGGCGACGCGCTTTTGCAGGCCTTCAACGGTGGACTCGGTGGAGAAGCGGAAGTTGAACACCGCCACCAGGTCACCCGGAATCACGTTGGTCGCGCCGGTACCGGAGTTTACGTTGGAGATCTGGAAGCTGGTCGGCGGGAAGAAATCGTTGCCGTGGTCCCAATGCTCGGCGGCCAGTTCGGACAGGGCCGGGGCGGCGAGGTGGATCGGGTTCTTGGCGAGGTGCGGATAGGCCACGTGGCCCTGCACACCGCGAACGGTCAGCTTGGCGCCGAGGGAGCCTCGACGGCCGTTCTTCACCACATCGCCGACCAGGGTGGTGCTCGACGGCTCGCCGACGATGCACCAGTCCAGACGTTCCTTGCGCGCGGCGAGGCGTTCAATCACAGCCTTGGTGCCGTGATGCGCCGGGCCTTCTTCGTCGCTGGTGATCAGGAAAGCCACTTTGCCCTTGTGATCCGGGTAGTCGGCGACAAAGCGCTCGGCAGCCACGGTCATCGACGCGAGGCTGCCTTTCATGTCTGCCGCACCACGGCCGCAGAGCATGCCGTGTTCGTCGATCAGCGCGTTAAACGGGTCGATCTGCCAGGCGGTCACCGGGCCGGTCGGCACCACGTCGGTGTGACCGGCGAAGCACAGCACCGGGCCGTCGTGTTTACCGTGGGTCGCCCAGAAGTTATCCACATCTTCAATGCGCATCGGTTCCAGCATGAAACCGGCATCGCCCAGGCGCTGCATCATCTGCTTCTGGCAATCGGCGTCGACCGGCGTCACGGACGGACGGCGGATCAGGTCGATGGCGAGTTGAAGGGTCGGCGAAAGGTCGGCTTGGGCCGTCATGGAAAACTCCGGAAACTGTAAATGTGGGAGCGAGCCTGCTCGCGATGAACGATGACACGGTCTGTATGACAAACCTCATCGCCTGCATCGCGAGCAGGCTTGCTCCCACAGGTATTGGGTCAGGCCATTGGGCGCAAGGCCTGCAAAATGGCGGTTATCTTAAAGCAAAACGGCGACCATTGGCCGCCGTTTAGTGCATCTGTACAGATTTAGACGGCTGGTGCCGGCTCAGGTGCGGCTGCCGGTTTCGGCAGCGAAGACAGGAACGCCATGATCAGCGCCGCCAGATACGGCAGCGACTGCACCAGCAACATGATCACCCAGAAGCGCATGTCGTTGCTCGGCAAGCCGTTCACCAGGAAGATCCCCAGCGCCGCGCCCCATAACAGCAGCATGATGAACATCTCTTCCCGCGCCTCCGAAATGGCCACCCAGAAGCCGTGGTTATCGGCGTTTTTCGGCGTGCGGAAGAACGGAATGCTACTGGTGAAGAACCCGTACAGCACCGCTTTGGCGATGGTGTGCGACAACGCCAGCCCGGCCAGTGCCGCGCAGAACGCATCTTTCAGGTTCACGCCGACGGCACGGCGATACAGGAAGATGATCTTGCCGACCTTGAACACGAACAGTGCCAACGGCGGGATCGCGAAAATCAGCAGCGGTGGATCGACCCGCTGCGGCACGATGATCATCGCCGCGGACCACAACAACGCGCCGACCGTGAAGAAGATGTTCATGCCATCGGCGACCCACGGCAACCAGCCCGCAAGGAAGTGGTAACGCTGGCCACGGGTCAGTTCGGTGTCCTTGCCGCGCAGCAGGCTGGCGGTGTGACGCTTGATGATCTGAATCGCGCCATAGGCCCAGCGGAAACGCTGTTTCTTGAAGTCGATAAAGGTATCGGGCATCAGGCCTTTGCCGTAGCTGGTGTGGTAGTACGCCGCCGACAGGCCTTTTTCGAACACGCGCAGACCCAACTCGGCGTCTTCGCAGATGCACCAGTCGGCCCAGCCAAGCTCTTCGAGCACCGAGCGCCGGGTCATGGTCATGGTGCCGTGCTGGATG
>NZ_JBFULH010000145.1:0-9518 GCF_056400445.1 Pseudomonas sp. P5_B2
GGAACAGGAACACCACCACAATCACGATCAACACCGCCTCGAACAGGGTTTTCACCACTTCGTCGATCGAGGCCTGGATGAACAACGTGGCGTCGTAGGCAATTTCACCTTTGAGGTTGGGCGGCAACTGGGCATCCAGGTCCGGCATGATCTTGCGCACTTCCTTGATCACGTCCAGCGGGTTGGCGCCGGGCGTGGCCTTGATGCCGATGTACACCGAAGGCGTGCCACCAAAGGAGCTGATGGTGTCGTAGTTCTCCGCGCCCATCTCAACCCGCGCCACATCACTCAACAGCACCCGACTGTCGCCCTCGATCTTCAGTGGGATCGCCGCAAAGGCTTCGGCGGATTTGAGCTCGGTGTTGGCGTTGATGCTGGTCACCACGTACTCGCCTTTCAGCTCGCCGGCGGCGGACAGGAAGTTGTACCGGCGCACTGCGTTGGTCACGTCGCTGGCGGTCAAGCCGAAACCGGCAAGCTTCACCGGGTCCAGCCACAGGCGCATGGCAAACACCTGATTGCCGAGAATCTCGGCTTCGGCCATGCCCGGCAGGGTCGCCAGTTTCGGCTGAATGACCCGCGACAGATAATCGGTGATCTGCGGGTTGCTCAATTCCTTACTGAAGTAACTGATGTACATGAGTGCCGAGGCGTCGGCCGATTCCTTGCTCAGCACCGGGTCTTCGGCGTCCTGCGGCAGTTGGTTCTTCACCTCGTTGGCTTTGGCCAGCAGTTCGGTGAACAAACGGTCGCTGTTGGCGCCAATGCGCGCGTAGATCGAGATCACCGAGAAGTTCTGGCGACTGACCGAAGTCATGTAGTCGATACCCTCGGCGCTGGCCAGACTCTGCTGCATCGGTTGGGTGATGTAGCCCTGAATGGTTTCGGCGTTGGCCCCGGGGTACGCGGTCGTCACCGTGATCAGGGCGTTCTCCATGACCGGGTATTGGCGCAGCGGCAATTTGCTCCAGGCCTGAAAGCCCAGCAGCACTATCAACAGGCTGACCACGGTCGCTAGGACCGGGCGGCGGATGAACGGGTCGGTAAAAGCCATGGGGATTCCTTGATCAGTCCGCGCGCGGCTGACTGTTCTTCTCGGCTAGGGTCTTGTCATCGCTGATCGCGATGGGCGCACCGTTGTCCAGTTTGATCTGGCCGGCTGTGACCACTTTTTCGCCGTCCTGCACACCTTTGGTAATGATCGCCAGCCCATCGCGGCGTTCGCCGGTTTCGATGAAACGTCGTTCGGCGATCAGGATCGGCTCGCCCTTGTCGTTCTTTTCGACACTGCCGTCTTCGGCTTTTTTCTGCGCGACCACGTAAAGCGAATTGCCGTAGAGGGTGTAGGTGATCGCGCTTTCCGGCACGACGACGCGTGGCTGCGGGTTGGGCAACAGCACCTGCAGGCTGGCGAACATGCCGGGCAACAGTTTGCCGTCGGGGTTGGCCAAGGTGGCGCGCACCTGCATGTTGCGCGTGCTGCTCTCGAGTTTCGGGTTGATCGCGCTTATGGTGCCGGGGAAGGTTTGGGACGGATAGGCCGCGACAATGATTTGGACCGGCTGGCCAATGGCGATTTTCGGCACCGACTGCTCGGGCACGAAGAAGTCGACATAGAGGCTGCTGAGGTCTTGCAGGGTGGCAATCATGGTGCCGGTGGCGACATAGTCGCCGACGTCCACCTGACGGATGCCGATGGTCCCGCTGAAGGGCGCGACGATGCTCTTTTTGCCAAGCGCAGCCTTGAGCTGATTGACCGTGGCCTTGTTCTTTTTCTGCACGGCCGACAGTCGGTCGAATTCGCCTTTGGAAATGGCCTGGCTGCCGACCAGTTGGCTACCGCGACCATAATCGAGTTGGGCCAGCCCGAGGTCGGCCAGCGCCGTTTCCAGCAAGGCACTTTCCACGGCGCTGTCGAGTCGCAGGAGAGGTTGACCGGCCTTGACCTTCTGCCCTGACTCGAATTGCAAATCGATGACGGTGCCGTCGGTCTCCAGGCTCAGATCCACGCCTTGCAAGGCCTTGAGCGTGCCGACGGTAGGCAGGCGAGCTTGCCACGGACGTTCGGTGGCCGTGGCCACAGCGACATTGATCGGTGGTTTTGGCGCAGAGAAGCCTTGAATCATCGTGTAGATGGAGAAGGCTTTATAAGCGGCCAGGACCAGCACGATCAGCAAAACAACACCCAACATGATCAGCATGCGGCGACGCAGCATATTTCCAGTTCCTTGGAGAAAATCAGGTGAGACAGAGAGGCACATTACCCCGAGTAGGCGAGTGATTCCAGCTGGCACATTTCACAGTCAGGCCAGCAAATGACTATCAGTCAGGGAATAGAGGGGCTGAACACAAACCTGTGGCGACGGGGCTTGCCCCCGTTGGGTCGCGAAGCGGCCCCAAAAACTGCGAGAGTGGTGTGTCAGGTACACCGCGTGCCAATGTTTTACGACTGCTTCGCAGCCGAACGGGGGCGAGCCCCCTCGCCACAGGACAAGYCCGCCACCGGGGAACGTGTCTAGATGARATGCAGGTGGTTGTCCCAGAGCCCCGCCGGCAGTTCAAGGGGTTTGGCAACAAGGTTGGTCTGGCGGCAATCGTAGTAGCGGCAGCGGCCTTGGCCCGAGGTCACGACAAAACCATCAGCCACGGCGCCGACCCCGGCGCAATCGGGAAGGGGGGCATCCAGGCGCACTTCGCCGCTGTCCAGGTCCCAGATGAAAAAGCGGTTGCCCCGTGGCGCGGTCAACGCCACCAGGCGCAGATCGCTGTGCACCGCGACACTGGCGGTGTAATGCCCCATCGCCTGCAACTGATGCTCGGGCACCGGGAACGCCACGAACGGTTGGCCGGGACGCTTGATCGCCAAAAGTTCCGACGACTCATGGGATGGCCCCATGAATTGCTGACCGGCAACGATGGTGCCGTCGCTGGCGATGCCCAAATGCCGCACGCTGTTCATCTGCTGGGCCAGGGTTTCCTTGCTCAACAAGGTGCCGTCGCGCTGCATCAACACCAGGCTTGGCTCCATGGCGTTGAGGTTCATCTCGACCCGGCTTTCGGCCTCGGTACGAATGCCGCCGTTGGCCACGACCAGGGTTTCACCATCGGGCATCCACGACACCTGATGCGGGCCGATGCCATGGGTGGAGATCTCGCCGCTGTGCACCAACCGCTCGCCCTCGAACTTATACACACCCAACAAGCCACGGCCCGGATCGGACGTGTCGTTCTCGGTGGCGTACAACCAGTCGCCGCTCTTGTGAATCACCGCGTGACCGTAGAAATGCCGGTTCGGCTGCGAGGTCACGGTTTGCAGCAGCGTGCCGTCACGCAAGTCGATCAGGTAGCTCTCGGTGCCCGGACGACGGGCGACGAACAGCGCAATCGACAGCGTCGGGTGGTTGATGATGTCGTGGCAACGCTGTCCGACCTGGGTGGCGAACACTCGGGTGCCGTCCAGCCGATAGCCAACGGCGTAATGCTTGCCGTCGGTATCGTCCCGCGCCGACAGCAGCAGCGGGCTTTTGTCCTTTTGCTTGAACAGCGTCCAGCCGCCCAGTGTCACTGCTCCCAGCAGCAAGCTACCTAAAGTCAGAGCCTGACGTCGCAGCATGGCACTCGTCCTCATCAGTCACCGTCGTTGGCGTTAAAGCCCAGTTGAATGCCCAGCGCCTTGGCCAGTTCGCCTTCGTGCAGGCGATGGACGACGTTGAGGCTGTCGTACAGATCGTTGAGTTGCTGGCGACCGGCATCGTCGTTGAGCATTTCGGTCAGCGTGCGCTGGTTGCTGGCGAACAGCTTCAGCGAGGCAGCGTAGGCGGCATCGATCTTGTCAGCCAACGGTTTCTGCTCGCTCGGCAACAGACCGCGCAGGCCTTTGTTGTCGACGCCTTCCCATACCGTTTTGGCGGCGGCGAGGCTGGCTTCCAGACCGGCCAGGGACGACTGGCTGCGCCATGCATCCGCCTGGAACGGTTGTGGCACGCCCTTAGTCTGACGGCCCATCGGCGTGCCGAGTTTTTTCTTCAGGCTGTCGAGGGCGGTGACCTGCACGCGCAGCAGATCGGCGATGGCTTCGTGGGAGTCGGCGTAGCGCTGGTTCGGGAACTTGYTCATTTGCGCGAGCATGCCGTCGGTGTTGTTCCAGCTTTTCAGAATCTCTTCGGCCAGTTGTTTCTGACGCTCACCAATCGCGATCAACAGCGGGCAGTACTTGGCTTTCTGTTCAGCGTTGGCTACATCAGGCTTGCTGTCGAACAGGATGTATTCATAGGCCGAGAGACCCTGAACCACAACACTGGACTTGGCCAAGGCAACGGCATCGATCTGCGGCTGTGCGGTGACCAGTTGCTCGACCTGACGGCCGACGAGGTTTTTCTTGTCCGGCCAGAACTGCACCTGCCAGGCGCGATTGCCCTCGGCCAGCGGCCCGATCAGCAGCGGTTGCAACTCGGCCCAGGCTTTCTGCGCGTGCAGGAAATCGGCGCGGGCGGTGTCGAGGTTTTCCTTGCCTTCGCAGTAGGCGAGGGCGCTTACAGCCAATTGGCGGTCGGCTTCAACCCAGCGGGTGTACGTCGGCAGGATCACCGATTTGGCGATGGCGGCCGATGTCACGGCTTGTGGGTCCTGCGGTGAACAGGCACCCAGTGCGAGTGCGGCCAGGCTGGTGAACAACAATTTGGGGCGGAACATGTCGGGCTCCCGATTCTTTACAAGAGTTTAAAGAGAATTCAAAAACGCCAGCAACGCAGCGCGCTGCTCGGCATTGAAAGACAAAACCTGTTCACGCGCAGCCTGAGCTTCGCCGCCATGCCAGAGCACGGCTTCGAGCAGATTGCGCGCGCGGCCATCATGCAAAAACTGGGTGTGGCCGCTGACCGCTTGCGTCAGGCCGATGCCCCACAACGGCGGGGTGCGCCAGTCGCGGCCACTGGCCTGGAATTCAGTGCGGTTGTCGGCCAGGCCGTCGCCCATGTCATGCAGCAGCAGATCGCTGTAGGGGCGAATCACTTGATTGGCCAGTTCAGGTTCGGCGGCATTGGCGGCGGTAGTGTATTTCGGCGTGTGGCAGGACTGACATCCCGCCTGGAAAAACAGAGTCTTGCCGGCCAGCACTTGCGGCGCACTGACATCGCGGCGGGCCGGTACGGCAAGGTTGCGGCTGTAGAACAGCACCAGGCGCAGAATGTTATCGCTGACTTCTGGCTCGCCATCTGGGCCATTGCCATTCGGCGCCTGTTTGCAGGCGGTTTGCGCGTCGGTGCAGTCATCGAAGGGTCTCAGGCTGGTTGTGAGGCCCATATCCCCTGAAAACGCGTGAACATTCTGTTGATTGAGGTTCGGTTGCCCGGCTTTCCAGCCAAATCGGCCGAAGACGGTCTTCTGTTGCACGTCATCCCAGACCCGGTTCGGGCGCCCGGCGATGCCGTTTTTGTCCTTGGCCTGCGCCTCGGCGTTTGCCAGGATCGCCTCGTCGGGGATCGCTTCGAGCAAGCCCAGGCCAATCATTGGCGGGGCGACGCGCGCCGAAAAACGGGTCTCGGGGTGCATCGGGCCGTAGCCCAGTTGAGTGATGTTCAGGCTCGGCTTGCGAAGTTCGACTTCGGTGCCGTCCTTGAAACGCACCGGAACGGGCGTGTAATCGACACGCACTTTGCCTTCCGGGGTTACGCCGGGCACGGCCATGTCCTGGAACTGGCCACCGTAGACCGGCTCAGGCACCACGCCGAGCTGTTCGATGACGTTGGCAAAGGCCGGTGCGTTGGGGATCGACAGGCGCACGAGCATCGACACTGCATTCGGTGCGTCAGGCGTCGGCGGATGGCCGCGGCCGTCCTTGATGTGGCAGCCCTGGCAGGCGTTGGTGTTGAACAATGGGCCGAGGCCGTCACGAGCGGTGGTGGTCGACGGGGCGATTACCCAGGGGTTGCGGAAGAAACTGTTGCCGACGCTGAAGTCCACACGCCGTGATGGCGACAGGTTGGCAGACGGCAGGGAAAACGAGTTCTGATCTGTCTTGCGCACGGTCGCGCTGCCACCGGACCGGGCTTCGCCGGGTTCGGCCTTGGTAAAACGCGGGGCGTCATCGCAGGCACTCAGGCACAGGGCCAGCATCAGTGCGGACAAGCGAAGAAGCAGCGGGGGCATCAGACATCCTGCAAGACGAGCAAAACAAAGGCGCAAAGTTTAACAGGGCAGGGGAGTTTGAATAAGAGGAATTATCGTTTACTTGATGTGGGGCAGGGTTTGATCGTTCCCACGCAGAGCGTGGGAACGATCGGCGACCTAAAGGTCGCCTTCTTGTGCAGCCAGCGTTGATCAGAATTCGTGATCAGCGTTGTCCGGGTTCAGGTCGCTGATCCCCAGTTTGCCAGCGGCGGCTTCGATCGAACCGGTCTGCTTGACCAGCGAAGCGATGGCGTCACGGACGATCTGGTTGCCAGCGGTGTTGCCGGCAGCGATCAGTTGGTCGTAGTGCTCACCCTTGTTGGCGTGATCGACGATGACCTGCATCTTGGCTTCGGTTGCAGCCAGGTCGGCTTTCAGTGCGGTGTCGGCAGCCGGGTCGGCCTTGGCCACCAGGGACGACAGGCTGGCGCCAGTCATTTTGGTGCCGTCAACGCGGGTGTATTCGCCCAGATACACGTTACGAATGCCTTTGGCATCGTAGAACTGCGAGTTGTGGGTGTTGTCGCTGAAGCAGTCGTGTTCGTCTTCCGGGGAGTTGGCTTCCAGGGAAACCTTCATGCGCTCGCCCGCCAGTTCGCCCAAGGACAGGCTGCCCATGCCGAACAGCATTTTGCGCAGGCCCGAATCAACCGGCTCGGCTTCCAGGGTGGCGCGGTAGTTGTCGGCCACGTTTGGTTTCCAGTTAGCGACCATTTCTTCCAGGTCGCTGACCAGCAGTTGGGTCACGGACTTCAGGTAAGCGCGGCGACGATCGTTGTGACCGCCGGTTGCGCCTTTGCCTTCCAGGTAATCGGAAGCAGGACGGTTGCCGGCGCCAGGGCCAGTGCCGTTCAGGTCCTGGCCCCAGAGCAGGAATTCGATGGCGTGGTAGCCGGTGGCGACGTTGGCTTCGGAACCGCCCAGCTCGTTCAAACTGGCGAGTTTTGCCGGGGTGATGTCTTTCACGTCGATCTTGTCTTCGCCGACCTGAACCTGGGTGTTGGCGATGATGTTGGCCGTGGCGCCCGGGTTACCCAGTGCGTGTTCGTAGGATTTGTCGACGTAGTCGATCAGGCCTTCGTCCAGTGGCCAGGCGTTAACCTGACCTTCCCAATCGTCGATGATGGTGTTGCCGAAGCGGAACACTTCGCTCTGCAGGTAAGGAACACGGGCAGCAATCCATGCAGCCTTGGCGGCTTTCAGGGTGTCGGCGTTCGGCTTGGCGAGGAAGGCGTCAACAGCGGTTTGCAGGGTCTTCGCGGTGGATTCGGCATCGCTGTAGACGGCGAAGACGATGTCGGCGTAATTCGCGACAACGGCTTTGGCGGCGGCTTCATCGACTTTACTGACAGCGGCAGGAGCGACAGCAGGCGCCGGTGCAGCAGCGGCAGTGCTGGCGGCCGGAGCAGGCGCAGCGGCGGTCTTGTCTTTGCCTTCGCCGCAACCGGCGAGGGAAATAGCGATGGCCAACAGACTGGCGGTAGCCAGAGGCATACGAATCATGGCGAACATCCTGCTTCAAGAGGGGTGGACTGGCGCTTCACGTGCGCAAAACTGCGACATAATGCAAATCTTTCGCATTATGTGTAAAGGGTGCAGGTGGAAATATTTCTTATTCACGCGAGCGTTGTGTCGTGGATCAAAAGATCGCAGCCTCGTTTCAGATAACTACAATATTGCCGCGTTACTGCGTTGGGCCTGTTTCAGGTAGGCGGTCAACTCCCGGGCCGGCAACGGTTTACTGTAGAAGTAGCCCTGACCTTCGTGGCAGCCTTCGGAGATGATGTAGGCCTCTTGCTCGGCAGTCTCGACGCCTTCGGCAATCACTTGCATGCCCAGGCTCTTGCCCAGCTGAATGATCGCGCGAACGATGGTTGCATCGTCGTCGTCATCGATCAGGTCCTGCACGAAGCTCTTGTCGATCTTGATCTTGTCCAGCGGCAGGCTTTTCAGATAACTCAGTGACGAATAGCCGGTGCCGAAGTCATCGATGGCGATTAATGCGCCGGAGCGACGCAGACTCAGCAGGTGCTGGGCGGCCGTGCTGATGTCTTCCATCAGGCCCGTTTCGGTCACTTCCAGTTCCAGGCTACGGGGTGGCAAACGGTACATTTGCAGCAGGTTGTTCACCACGCGAGGCAGCTCGGCGTGGTGCAACTGCACGGTGGACAGGTTCGCCGCCATGCGCAGGTCGGGGAAGCCCTGGTCGTGCCAGTCGCGCAATTGCTTGCAGGCTTGATCCAGCACCCACTCGCCAATGGCAATGATGGTGCCGTTCTTTTCGGCCAGCGGAATGAACAGGTCCGGTGGCACCAGACCATGCTCGGGATGCTGCCAGCGAATCAACGCCTCGACGCCTACCACGCTGTGATCGCGGTAGCTGATTTGGGGTTGGTAGAGGAGGAAGAACTGATCGCGGGCCAGCGCATCGCGCAGGTCCTTCTCCAGTTCGCGACGACGGCGCATTTCTGTGTCGACGCTGGCGATGTAGAACTGATAACGGTTGCGCGAACGGGTCTTGGCCAGGGTCATCGTCTGTTCGGCTTTTTGCAGCAGCTTCTCGGTGCTGTCACCGTCCTCGGGAAACAAGGTGATGCCGATGGTCGCGCGCAGGCGGATTTCCTGATGATCGAGGGCAAACGCCGCTTCCAGGTCATCGAGAATGCTTTGCGCCAGTTCGGCCGCTTCGTAAGGTTGTTCGATATCGGCCTGGACCAGAGCGAACTGGTCACCGCCCAGACGGGCGAGGGCGCCGAGGCGGCCACTGTGACCCCGCAGGCGATCAGCCAAGGCCAGCAACAGTTGGTCGCCGGTCTGGTAACTGAATTGTTCGTTGATGCCTTTGAAGTCATCCAGACCGACCACCAGTACTGCGACTCGCCGTTGCAACTTACCGGCGTCGACCAGGATCTTGTCCAGTTGTTGCTGCAATTGCTGGCGGTTCGGCAAACCGGTCAGGAAGTCGTACTGGGCCATGCGCAACAGACTGTTTTCCGCTTCGTGACGCAGGTGGGTGTTGCGTTCAATGGATTCGAGCAACTGGTTGGCAGTGTTGATCCAGATCCCCAGTTCGTTCTTTTCGTGGCCCTTGAGGTGCGGAATTTTGTGTTCGCTGGGGCGATCCGGATTGATTTCGGTCAGGTGTTGGATGATCCGCGATAACGGTTTGGTCAGCAGCCAGTGATACACCAGGTACAGCACCAGGCCCATTGCCAGGGCGCGCAACACGCCGGCGATGAAGATGATCACAGAATTAACGATGAACCCCTGCCCGTAGGTGGCGGTGTCGAGGGTGATGCTCAGGTCGCCGTAATATTCACTGTAAGGGCCGCGACCGACCAGTTGAGTGG
>NZ_JBFULH010000146.1:0-9443 GCF_056400445.1 Pseudomonas sp. P5_B2
GGGTAGGAATGCCTTCGGTGATGCAAACGATCAGCTTGATGCCGCCGAACGCTGCTTCCAGGATGGAGTCCTTGCAGAAAGGAGCTGGAACGTAGATCACGCTGGCGGTGGCGCCAGTGGCAGCTACAGCGTCTTTCACGGTGTTGAACACTGGCAGACCCAGGTGCTCGGTGCCGCCTTTGCCAGGAGTTACGCCGCCAACCATCTTGGTGCCGTATTCGATGGCTTGCTGGGTGTGGAAACTACCTTGCGAACCGGTAATACCCTGGCAGATAACTTTGGTGTCTTTATTGATCAGGACGCTCATTATTTGCCCTCCGCAGCTTTAACAACTTGTTGAGCAGCGTCGGTCAGGCTGGTAGCAGCGATGATGTTCAAACCGCTTTCTGCCAGTACTTTAGCGCCCAGCTCAGCGTTGTTGCCTTCAAGGCGAACAACAACCGGGATTTTCACGCCGACTTCTTTCACAGCGCCGATGATGCCTTCGGCAATCATGTCGCAACGAACGATGCCGCCGAAGATGTTGACCAATACTGCAGCGACGTTAGTGTCGGACAGGATGATCTTGAACGCTTCGGTAACGCGTTCTTTGGTAGCACCGCCGCCCACGTCGAGGAAGTTGGCTGGTTTGCCGCCATGCAGGTTGACGATGTCCATGGTACCCATGGCCAGGCCAGCACCGTTGACCATGCAACCGATGTTGCCTTCCAGTGCTACGTAGTTCAGTTCGAACTTGGCAGCGTGCGCTTCGCGCGGATCGTCTTGCGACGGATCGTGGAAAGTCTTCAGCTTAGGCTGACGGTACATGGCGTTGGCGTCGATGTTGATCTTGGCGTCGAGGCAATGCAGATCGCCGTCAGCCTTGATCACCAGCGGGTTCACTTCCAGCAGAGCCAGGTCGTGATCCTTGAACAGCTTGGCCAGACCTACGAAGATCTTGGCGAACTGAGCAACTTGCTTGCCTTCCAGACCCAGCTGGAATGCCAACTCGCGACCCTGGAATGGCTGAGCGCCAACCAGTGGATCGATAGTGGCTTTCAGAATTTTTTCTGGAGTGTCGTGAGCGATTTTCTCGATGTCCACGCCACCTTCGGTGGAAGCCATGAACACGATGCGACGGCTCGAACGGTCAACGACAGCGCCCAGGTACAGCTCTTTAGCGATATCAGTGCACGATTCAACCAGGATCTTGGTGACTGGCTGACCATTGGCGTCAGTCTGGTAAGTCACCAGACGCTTGCCCAGCCACTGCTGTGCGAATGCCTTAGCGTCTTCTTTGCTGCGAACCAGCTTAACGCCGCCCGCTTTACCGCGACCACCAGCGTGGACCTGGGCTTTGACAACCCACTCGGTGCCACCGATTTTGTCGCAAGCTTCTGCTGCTGCTTCCGGGGTGTCTACGGCGAAACCCTGGGATACTGGCAGGCCGTATTCAGCGAACAGCTGCTTACCCTGATACTCGTGAAGATTCATGCTTATTACCGTCTTCGTTAGGTACTGCGCATTCGGTGCTGCACTCGTTCAAGTGCCGCACCACCTTTGACTGCTGCTTGCGTAGCCTTTCCGGTCAACCGGTGCAGCTACGCAAGACTGCGTCCAGCGGATATTCCGCGGTGAGTCTTGCATGCAAGGCTCACGACGGGCCATTCCGCCGTGGTTTCTTATTGTCTTAACGCTTCTTGCGGTTGGCGATGTGAATGGCGCCGCCATTCACTGCCAGAGCTGCTTCGTGCAAGGCTTCAGACAGGGTCGGATGGGAGAAAACCATCATGCCCAGGTCTTCAGCGCTGGTGCCGAATTCCATACCGATCGCGCCCTGCTGAACCAGTTCTGCAGCGCTCGGGCCAATCACGTGGACGCCCAATACGCGGTCAGTCTTGGCATCGGCAATGACTTTGACGAAACCGCCGGTGTCGTTGGCTGCCATGGCACGGCCGCTGGCTGCGAACGGGAAGGTGCCAACGTTAACTTCAACGCCTTCAGCCTTCAAGGCCTGCTCGGTTTTACCGACCCATGCAATTTCCGGGTGAGTATAAATAACCGAAGGGATCAAATCATAGTTCATCTGGGCTTTGTGGCCCTTGATGCGCTCGACGACCATGATGCCCTCTTCCGAGGCCTTGTGTGCCAGCATCATGCCGCGTACCACGTCGCCGATGGCATATACGCCCGGCACGGTGGTGGCGCAATGATCGTCAACGTGCACGAAACCGCGCTCGTCGAGGGTCACACCGCAATCAGCGGACAGCAGATCAGTGGTCACCGGACGGCGACCAACGGCTACGATCAGCTTGTCGAAAGTGATGTGCTGTTCGCCCTTGGCATCGGTGTAGTTCACAACGACTTCGTCGCCATTCACTTTAGAACCGGTAACGCGTGCGCCCAGCTTGATGTCCAGACCCTGTTTGGTCAGGGTTTTCAGCGCTTCCTTGGAAACGGCAGCGTCAGCGGCCATCAGGAAGGTGTCCAGCGCTTCGAGAACGGTGACTTCGGCGCCCAGACGGGACCAGACCGAACCCAGTTCCAGACCGATAACGCCGGCGCCGATCACGCCCAGACGCTTGGGTACGGATTGGAATTCCAGCGCGCCAGTCGAATCGACGATCACATTCTGGTCAACCGGAGCCGGTGGAATGTCGATCGGACGCGAGCCTGGAGCCAGAATCACGTTTTCGGCTTCGATGATTTCTACCGAGCCGTCAGGCTTGGTGACTTCAACTTTCTTGCCGGCCAACAGCTTGCCGTGACCCTGAATGGAAGTCACACCGTTGGCTTTGAACAGGGTGGCAACACCCGAGGTCAGGCCTTTGACGATGTTGGCTTTACGGCCGACCATTGCTGGCACGTCCATGGTCACGCCAGCGTGGTTGATACCGTGGATCGCGAAGCCGTCCTGGGCTTCGTGGAACTTCCAGGAGCTGTCCAGCAGCGCCTTGGATGGAATGCAGCCGACGTTCAGGCAAGTACCGCCCAGAGCCAGTTTGCCTTCCTTGTCGGTGTACTTCTCGATGCAGGCGGTGGTAAGACCCAGCTGAGCTGCCTTGATGGCAGCTACGTAACCGCCAGGGCCCGCGCCGATCACTACTACGTCAAATTTCTGCGACATTCAAAAAATCCTCTTTTTTGCAGCAAGCGGTAGCCGCAAGCCTCAAGCCAAGCTGCTGTAACTTGCAGCTTGCAGCTTGAAACCTGCAGCTGCTTCTATCAGATATCCAGCAACAAACGAGCCGGGTCTTCCAGCAGGTTCTTGATGGTCACCAGGAAGGTCACAGCTTCTTTGCCATCGATCAGACGGTGATCGTAGGACAGAGCCAGGTACATCATCGGACGGATAACAACCTGACCGTTGATCGCCATCGGGCGCTGCAAAATGTTGTGCATGCCCAGAATAGCTGCTTGCGGCGGGTTGACGATCGGGGTCGACATCATCGAACCGAAAGTACCACCGTTGGTGATGGTGAACGTGCCGCCGGTCATTTCGTCCATCGACAGTTTGCCGTCACGGGCTTTCTTGCCGAAGGTAGCGATGCCGCCTTCGATTTCAGCCAGGCTCATCAGTTCGGCGTTACGCAGAACCGGTACAACCAGACCACGGTCGCTGGAAACAGCAACACCGACGTCGGCGTAGCCGTGGTAAACGATGTCGGCACCGTCGATCGAGGCGTTGACAGCCGGGAAGCGTTTCAGCGCTTCGGTGGCCGCTTTCACGAAGAACGACATGAAGCCCAGGCGTACGCCGTTGTGGGACTTCTCGAACAGGTCCTTGTACTTCGAACGCAGGGCCATGACTTCGGTCATGTCGACTTCGTTGAAGGTGGTCAGCATCGCCATGTTCGACTGAGCTTCTACCAGACGCTTGGCCACGGTAGCGCGAACGCGAGTCATCGGAACACGCTTCTCGATGCGGTCGCCAGCGGCGAACACAGGAGCAGCGGCGGCAGGTGCAGCAGCCTTGGCAGGCGCGGCAGCCGGAGCGGCTTTCTTGGCAGCAACAGCAGCTACGACGTCTTCCTTGGTCACACGACCGCCTTTGCCAGTGCCGGCAACGGAAGCGATGTTGATGCCGTTTTCTTCAGCCAGCTTGCGAGCAGCCGGTGCAGCAACAGGATCGTCTTCGCCTTCAGCAGCTGGAGCAGCCGCTTGTGCAGCGGCCGGAGCAGCGGCTGGAGCGGCAGCAGCGCCCGCTTCGATGGAGCCCAGGACTTCGTCGGACAGAACGGTGTCGCCTTCGTTCTTGACGATAGCGCCCAGTACGCCGTCAGCAGTAGCCAACACTTCCAGCACAACCTTGTCGGTTTCGATATCGACGATCAGGTCGTCACGCTTTACAGCGTCGCCCGGTTGTTTGTGCCAGGTGGCAACGGTGCCATCGGCAACCGATTCCGGGAAAGTGGGGGCTTTGATTTCGATAGCCATTATCTGTGGGTCCTTAAATTCGGTTTCAAGTGCGCGAAGGCGTTAAACAGTAAAGGCGTCTTGCAGCAGTTTTTCCTGCTGCTCAGCGTGCATCGATGCATAACCACAAGCAGGTGCAGCAGAAGCCTCACGGCCCGCGTACTCGAGTACGAGAGACTTGTTGAGATTGCTGATGCTACGACGCAAGTGGTGTTGGCTGCAGTACCAGGCACCCTGGTTCATCGGCTCTTCCTGACACCAGACGGCATGTTTGGCGTTGGTGTAAGGAGCCAGGACTTCTTTCAAGTCGTCCTCAGGGAATGGGTACAACTGCTCGATACGCACGACGGCGATGTCGTCACGACCTTCGACACGGCGTTTTTCCAGCAGGTCGTAGTAGACCTTGCCGCTACACAGAACAATGCGCTCGACCTTTTTCGGATCTTGAACATCGATTTCCGGGATCACGGTCTGGAACGAACCTTCGGCCAGATCTTCCAGGGTCGATATGGCGAGCTTATGACGCAACAGCGACTTTGGAGTCAGAACGATCAATGGCTTGCGCAGCGGGCGAATCACCTGACGGCGCAGCAAGTGGTAGATCTGAGCCGGCGTGGTCGGTACGGCTACCTGAATGTTGTGCTCGGCGCACAGTTGCAGGTAACGCTCCAGACGAGCCGACGAGTGCTCCGGGCCCTGACCTTCATAACCGTGCGGCAGCAGCATGGTCAGACCGCAGAGACGGCCCCACTTGTGCTCGCCACTGGTGATGAACTGGTCGRTAACCACCTGGGCACCGTTAGCGAAGTCGCCGAACTGGGCTTCCCAGATCACCAGCGCATCAGGCGTGGTGGTCGAGTAACCGTATTCGAACGCCAGTACGGCTTCTTCGGACAGGAACGAATCGTACAGGTCGAAACGTGGCTGGCCGTTGTACAGGTTTTGCAGCGGGATGTAGGTGCCCGCGTCTTTCTGGTTGTGCAAGACAGCGTGACGGTGCGAGAACGTACCGCGACCGATGTCCTGACCCGTCATGCGAATCGGGTGACCTTCGAACGCCAGGGTCGCGTACGCCATGGTTTCGGCGTAACCCCAGTTGATCGGCAGGCCGCCGGCTTGCATCTTTTGACGGTCTTCGTAGATTTTCGAGACCTGGCGCTGAACCACGAAGCCTTCCGGAATTTCCAGCAGCTTGGCGGACAGTTCCTGCAAGGTTTTCAGATCGAAACGCGTGTCGTGACGCGCGGTCCAGGCGTGGCCCAGGTACGGACGCCAGTCCACGAACAACTCTTTGTTCGGCTCTTTGACCAGGCTTTTTACCACATGCAGACCGTTGTCCAGCGCGTTGCGGTATTCGTCGACTTTCGCCTGAACACGCTCAACGTCCAGCACGCCGGYCTGGGTCAGGCGATCAGCGTACAGCTCACGGGTGGTGCGCTGCTTGGTGATCTGCTGATACATGATTGGCTGGGTGCCACTTGGCTCGTCGGCCTCGTTGTGACCACGACGACGGTAGCAGACCAGGTCGATCACCACGTCACGCTTGAACTGCATGCGGTAGTCGATGGCGAGCTGAGTCACGAACAATACGGCTTCCGGATCATCACCATTCACATGGAGAATCGGCGCCTGGATCATTTTCGCAACGTCGGTCGCGTACTCGGTGGAACGCGAGTCCAGCGGGTTGCTGATGGTGAAACCGACCTGGTTGTTGATCACGATGTGCACGGTGCCGCCGGTTTTGAAACCGCGGGTCTGCGACATCTGGAAGGTTTCCATCACCACGCCCTGACCGGCGAATGCCGCGTCACCGTGGATGGAAATCGGCAGAACCTTCTCGCCGGTAGGGTCGTTACGACGATCCTGACGGGCGCGAACCGAGCCCTCGACCACTGGAGAAACGATTTCCAGGTGGGACGGGTTGAACGCCATGGCCAGGTGAACTTCACCGCCGGTGGTCATCACGTTGGACGAGAAGCCCTGGTGATATTTGACGTCACCGGAACCCAGCTCAACCTTCTTCTTGCCTTCGAACTCGTCGAACAGCTCGCGCGGGTTCTTGCCGAAGGTGTTGACCAGCACGTTCAGACGGCCACGGTGGGCCATGCCGATGACGATTTCCTTGGTGCCGTAGGAACCGGAACGCTGGATCAGTTCGTCGAGCATCGGAATCAGGCTCTCGCCGCCTTCCAGACCGAAACGTTTGGTACCCGGGTATTTGGTCCCCAGGTATTTTTCCAGACCTTCACCGGCAGTGACGCGTTCGAGCAGGTGGCTCTTGATGTCGGCGGAGTACACCGGACGGCCGCGCACGCTTTCCAGACGCTGCTGGAACCACTGGCGCTGCTCGGAATCGGTGATGTGCGTAAATTCAGCGCCGATGGTGCGGCAATATGTCTGCTGCAACGCTTCGTGAATTTCGCGTAGGCTCGCTTCCTCTTTGCCGATGAACAGGTCGCCGGCACGGAAGATCGTATCAAGATCGGCATTGGTCAAGCCGTAATGATTGATCGACAGGTCTGCAGGTGCAGGACGCCGCCACAGCCCCAGCGGGTCAAGCTGGGCTGCCTGGTGGCCACGCATACGGTAGGCCTGGATCAATCGCAGCACTTCAACTTGCTTCTTCTCGTGCTCACTGCTCACGCTGCCGGCAGAAACCGGTTGGGCGCGGCGCTGGTTCTTTGCCAGCAAGACGAAATGATCGCGAATTGTGGAGTGCGAAACATCGGTAGCAGTGTTGCCGTCAGCCGGCAACTTCTGGAAGTAGGTGCGCCACTCTTCTGGCACAGCGTTAGGGTCGTGCAGGTAGAGCTCGTAGAGCTCTTCCACATAGGCAGCGTTACTACCAGATAGGTAGGCGCTGTTCCACATGCGCTGCATCACGCTTTCTTGCATGCTTGGTCACCCTCGGTTAGGGGAACACCACCGGCGTCGACACCGAGCACACTTGCAGAAGTCCGAATGCAGCGACCAAAACAAGCCACTTAGGATCACGCTGATAGTCCGGGTACCAGCCCGGATGCCCCTGCTTGTCTCATTTCTTCAAAATAAGAGCCGCAGCCTTATAAGCTGCTGCTCAGGTTAAAACTACGGCGCCGGTTGAAGCCTGCGCCGTAGCATCTACGGGTACATCAGTCTTACGGGTACAGCAGCTGAATCACACGCCGCTTTGCAGCAACATGTTACGTACGTGACCGATGGCCTTAGTCGGGTTCAGGCCTTTCGGACAGACGTTGACGCAGTTCATGATCCCGCGGCAGCGGAATACGCTGAACGGGTCATCCAGCGAAGCCAGACGCTCGGCAGTCTTGGTGTCGCGGCTGTCTGCCAGGAAGCGGTACGCTTGCAGCAGTGCAGCTGGACCCAGGAACTTGTCCGGGTTCCACCAGAAGGACGGGCAAGARGTCGAGCAGCAAGCGCACAGGATGCACTCGTACAGACCRTCRAGCTTTTCACGCTCTTCCGGGCTCTGCAGACGTTCGATGGCCGGAGCCGGCGTGTCGTTCTGCAGAAATGGCTTAACCTTCTCGTATTGCTTGTAGAAGATGCTCATATCGACGACCAGGTCACGGATAACCGGCAAACCTGGCAGAGGACGAACGATCAACTTGTTACCTTTAACGACAGCGGACAGCGGCGTGACGCATGCCAGGCCGTTTTTGCCGTTGATGTTCATGCCGTCGGAACCGCAAACACCTTCACGGCAAGAGCGACGATAGGAAAAACCTTCGTCTTGCTCTTTGATCAGGGCCAGCACGTCCAGCACCATCAGGTCTTTACCACCGGTATCGACCTGGAATTCCTGCATGAACGGCGCAGCGTCCTGATCAGGGTTGTAGCGATAAACACTGACTTGCAACATGGCGGCCACCCTTAATAAGTCCGAATCTTAGGTTCAAAAGTCGGAACAGTCTTCGGCGAGAAGTTCACAGCACGCTTGGTTACGCGCTTGTCACCCGGGAAGTACAGGGTGTGGCACAGCCAGTTTTCGTCGTCGCGGTCTTCGAAGTCTTCACGGGCGTGAGCACCGCGGGACTCTTTGCGGATCTCTGCAGCGATGGCGGTGGCTTCGGCCACTTCCAGCAGGTTTTGCAGTTCCAGCGCTTCGATACGAGCAGTGTTGAACGCCTGGCTCTTATCGTTGATCTTGACGTTGGCGATACGGCCACGCAGATCAGCCAGCTGGGCAATACCCTTCTGCATGTATTCGCCGGTACGGAACACACCGAAGTAGTTCTGCATGCAGCTTTGCAGTTCTTTACGCAGGGTAGCGACGTCTTCACCCTCGGTACGCGTGTTCAGGCCATCGAGACGTGCCAGGGCAGCGTCGATGTCGGACTGGCGAGGACGAGCGTAATCAACGCCTTCTTTCAGGGTCTGTTCCAGGAACAGGCCGGCGGCACGGCCGAATACCACCAGGTCGAGCAGCGAGTTGCCGCCCAGACGGTTGGCACCGTGAACCGATACGCACGCCACTTCGCCTACAGCGAACAGGCCCGGGATGATCTGGTCAACGCCTTCAGCGTCCTGAGTAATTGCCTGGCCATGAATGTTGGTCGGTACACCGCCCATCATATAGTGGCAGGTTGGAACGACCGGAATCGGCGCCACGGCTGGATCGACGTGAGCGAAGGTCTTGGACAGTTCCATGATGCCTGGCAGACGGCTGTGCAGAACTTCTTCACCGAGGTGATCGAGTTTCAGCATTACGTGGTCGCCATCCGGACCGCAACCGTTGCCGGCGATGATTTCTTTAACCATCGAACGGGCAACAACGTCACGACCAGCCAGGTCTTTGGCGTTCGGAGCATAACGCTCCATGAAACGCTCGCCGTGCTTATTGATCAGGTAACCGCCTTCACCGCGGCAGCCTTCTGTCACAAGTACACCGGCACCGGCGATGCCGGTTGGGTGGAACTGCCACATTTCGATGTCTTGTACCGGCACGCCAGCACGCAGAGCCATGCCGACGCCGTCACCGGTGTTGATCAGGGCGTTGGTGGTGGACGAGTAGATACGACCTGCACCGCCGGTCGCCAAAACGGTGG
>NZ_JBFULH010000147.1:0-9435 GCF_056400445.1 Pseudomonas sp. P5_B2
CGTCCGCTTTGACCGGCGGCAGATCTTCCGGCAGATACAGCGGGAAGAGTGCTTCGGCAATGTTGTTGCGCCCGGCGTTGTCGCGGGAGGCTTCCAGCGCCTGGACGTCGATGTCGGTGCCGACGGCTTCCTTGGCGCCCAGCAACAGGGCGGCAATCGCCAGAATTCCCGAACCACAGCCAAAATCCAGCACGTTGCAGTCTTTCAAGTCCTGGCCATCGAGCCATTCCAGGCACAGCGCGGTGGTCGGGTGGGTGCCGGTGCCGAACGCCAGGCCCGGGTCCAGCAGCAGGTTCACGGCGTCTGGCTCGGGTGCGGCATGCCAGCTCGGGACGATCCACAGGCGCTGGCCGAAACGCATTGGCTGGAAACCGTCCATCCAGCTGCGTTCCCAATCCTGGTCTTCGATCACTTCGCTGTGATGCTCGGGCAGTGGGCTGCCGGTCAGCAGCTCAAGGTGGGCCAATACGCTGGCGGCTTCGGTGCCGCCTTCGAACAGGGCCAGCAGGTGCGTGTGCGACCACAGCGGCGTGGTGTTGAGTTCTGGCTCGAAGATCGGCTGATCTTCGGCGTCCATGAAGGTCACCGACACGGCGCCCACTTCAAGGAAAGCGTCTTCGTAGGTTTCGGCTTGTTCTGGGCTGATGGCGAGACGGACTTGCAGCCAAGGCATGGCGGGCACCTTTGAAAAATATTGATTGCAGCCTAGCGGGCTGCGAGAAGCGCGCAAGTTTACGCGAGCGCGGAGGTTTTGTGGGAGTGAGGTGGCTCCAAACGCAGAAGCCATGTGCAACGCGCACCTGTAGCAACTGGCGAAGCCTGCGTTCGGCTGCGCAGCAGTCGTGATATCAAGCGGCGCGGTGTTTCTGGAACACCGCGTACTCGGGTTTTACGACTGCTGCGCAGCCAACGCAGGCTTTGCCAGCTGCTACAAGGGATTGTCGTAGTTCCTAAGAAATGTCCAGAAACAACAAAGCCGCCCGAAGGCGGCTTTATTGATTGGGTCGAAGCTTAGTGCTTCTCGCCAGCGAGCTTGTGCTCAAGGTAGTGGATGTTGACTCCACCTTTGCAGAAGCCTTCATCACGGACCAGATCGCGGTGCAGCGGGATGTTGGTCTTGATCCCGTCGACAACGATTTCATCCAGCGCATTGCGCATGCGCGCCATGGCTTCTTCACGGGTTGCGCCGTAGGTGATCAGCTTGCCGATCAACGAATCGTAGTTCGGCGGAACCGCATAACCACTGTACAGGTGCGAATCGACGCGAACGCCGTTGCCGCCTGGTGCGTGGAAATGCTTGACCGTGCCAGGGCTTGGCATGAAGGTTTTCGGGTCTTCGGCGTTGATTCGGCATTCCAGGGCGTGACCGCGGATCACCACGTCGTCCTGGGTGTACGACAACTTGTTGCCAGCGGCGATGCTGAGCATCTCCTTGACGATGTCGATGCCGGTGACCATTTCCGAAACCGGGTGCTCTACCTGGACACGAGTGTTCATCTCGATGAAGTAGAAGTTGCCGTTCTCGTAAAGGAACTCGAAGGTGCCGGCGCCACGGTAGCCGATGTCGATGCACGCCTTGACGCAGCGAGCGAGGACTTCCTGGCGTGCTTTCTCGTCGATGCCCGGTGCCGGCGCTTCTTCGAGAACTTTCTGGTGACGACGTTGCAGCGAGCAGTCGCGGTCGCCCAGATGGATGGCCTGGCCCTGGCCGTCCGAAAGTACCTGGACTTCCACGTGGCGTGGGTTGGTCAGGAATTTTTCCAGATAGACCATCGGGTTGCCGAACGCTGCGCCTGCTTCGGTGCGGGTCAGTTTTGCAAAGGAGATCAGGTCTTCTTCTTTGTGCACAACGCGCATGCCGCGACCACCACCGCCGCCAGCGGCCTTGATGATCACTGGGTAACCGACTTCGCGACCGATGCGCAGAGCGGTTTCTTCGTCTTCAGGCAGCGGGCCGTCGGAACCCGGAACGGTTGGAACGCCCGCCTCGATCATGGCGTGCTTGGCCGATACCTTGTCGCCCATCAGGCGAATGGTTTCGGCTTTCGGGCCAATGAAGGCAAAGCCGGAGTTCTCGACCTGTTCAGCGAAATCAGCGTTTTCCGCAAGGAAACCGTAGCCTGGGTGAATGGCGGTGGCGCCGGTCACTTCAGCTGCGGCGATGATTGCCGGGATGTGCAGGTAAGAGTGCGCGGCCGAGGCCGGACCGATGCAGACGGATTCGTCTGCCAGGCCCAGGTGCATCAGTTCTTTGTCGGCCTTGGAGTAAACGGCGACAGTCTTGATGCCCATCTCTTTGCAGGCACGCAGGATCCGCAGGGCAATCTCACCGCGGTTGGCGATCAGAACTTTTTCCAACTTCGCAGTCATCAAAGTTTCTCCGCGGTTCAAACGATGGTGAACAGCGGTTGGTCGTACTCAACCGGCTGGCCGTCTTCGACGAGGATGGATTCGATCACACCGCTGGTTTCAGCTTCGATGTGGTTCATCATCTTCATGGCTTCGACGATGCACAGGGTGTCGCCTTTCTTCACGGTCTGGCCGACTTCAACGAACGAAGGCGAGGCAGGGGAAGATTTGCGATAGAACGTACCGACCATCGGCGAGCGGGCAACGGTGCCGTTCAGGACAGGCGCGGCCGGAGCAGCCGGTGCAGCAGCGGTAACCGGAGCAGCAGTAACAGGCGCGGGTGCCGGAGCGTGCATTGGCGCCGGTGCGTAGTACTGCTGAGCCGGGGTTTTGCTATGGCGGCTGATGCGTACGGACTCTTCGCCTTCCTTGATCTCGAGCTCGTCGATGCCGGATTCTTCCAGCAGTTCGATCAGTTTCTTAACTTTACGGATATCCATGAATCATCAACTCCCAAGGGTCGGTCAGGGGCGTATAGCTTGTTGTTCAAGCTGCTCTAGTGCAGCCTCCAGGGCCAGTCGATAACCGCTGGCGCCAAGGCCGCAGATCACTCCCACCGCTACGTCGGAGAAGTAAGAGTGATGGCGGAAAGGTTCGCGTTTGTGCACGTTAGACAAATGCACTTCGATGAATGGGATGCTCACCGCCAGCAACGCGTCACGTAATGCGACACTTGTGTGTGTAAAAGCTGCTGGATTGATCAGAATGAAGTCCACACCTTCGCCGCGAGCGGCGTGGATGCGGTCGATCAATTCGTACTCGGCGTTGCTTTGCAGGTGCAGCAAATGGTGGCCGGCTTCACGGGCGCGGCGTTCCAGGTCCTGGTTGATCTGCGCCAGTGTCGTAGCGCCGTAAGTGCCCGGTTCACGGGTGCCGAGCAAGTTCAGGTTAGGGCCGTGCAGCACTAATAGGGTCGCCATCTGCTGTTCCTTGATATCTGAGTGCAAGTGTCAGAACCCGGCGACTATGCCGCAAAGACTTTGTGACTGTCCAGTTCTATGCAATAGCCAGCACGATAGCCGATGTTTGCGCGAAATATGTGACCGGGTGTTTAAATCTGGTCATTTGCACGTGCAACACGTTCGGCGAAGTCTGCGGCGTTGATCTCGCCGATCACTCGCACATCGGCGCGTTCAACGCCGTCCTTGTCGAAAAACATCAAGGCGGGAGGGCCAAACAGTTTGTATCGGTCGAGCAGGGCGCGTTGCTCGGTATTGCTGGCGGTGATGTCGAAGCGGACCAGTCGATAGCCTTGCAGGCGTTCGACGACTTTGGCGTCGTTGAGGACTTCGCGCTCGATGACTTTGCAGCTGATGCACCAGTCGGCGTACCAGTCGAGCAGCAGTGGGGTGCCGGAGGCTTGAGCATCGGCGAGTACGCGGTCCAGCTCTGAGGGTGTGCTGACTGTTTGCCAGGTTCCGGTGTTCTGCGCCGGTTCGTTACCCGCAATCGCCCGCGATTGGCCAATGGGATTGAACGGATCGGTCTGGCCGCTGAAAGCCCCAAACCAGCACGACAACGCGTAAAACAGCAGGAACATCCCGAGCAACTGGCCGAGGCGTTTTCGAGGGGGTTTGTAGACGAACTCCAGAGCGCCCATGAACAACCCGACGCCCGCGGCCAGCAAACCGATCAGCAACAAGGTGATCTGGCCCGGCAATACACGGCTGAGCAGGCCGATCGCCAATCCCAGCAACAATACCCCGATGGCGTTTTTCACATAGACCAGCCAAGGCCCGCTTTTCGGCAGCCAGGCCGCGCCACCGGTGGCCACCAGCAACAGCGGCGCGCCCATGCCAAGACCGAGCATGAACAGTTTCATTCCACCGCCCAACGCATCGCCGCTGGCGCTGATGTACAGCAGCGCGCCGGCCAGGGGGGCAGAAACGCAGGGCGAAACCAATAGGCTGGACACCACGCCCAACACCGCGGCGCCCCACAGCGAACCGCCTTCAGTGCGGCCGGCGATGCGATCCAGGCGACTGCTGATGGCCTGCGGCAGCTTGAGTTCGAATACGCCGAACATGGCCAGGGCAAATATTGCAAAGAACGTCGCAAACGGCACCAGCACCCAGGCCGATTGCAGGCGCGCCTGAAGATTGAGCTGAGCGCCGAACATCCCCATCAGCGCACCGAGCAGGGCGAAGCAGGCGGCCATCGGCAGCACGTAGGCCAGGGACAGGTTGAAGCCGCGCAAACCACCGACCTGACCACGCAGCACCACGCCGGAAAGGATGGGCAGCATTGGCAGCACGCAAGGGGTGAACGTCAAACCCAGGCCGGCGAGGAAGAACAGTGCAAGCTCGCGCCAGCCAAAGCTCTGTGCGGAGGCCGGGGCGCCGATGCCATCAATGCTTAGGCGCTCGGTTTCCGGTGGATAGCACAGGCCTTTATCGGCGCAGCCCTGATACGTCACGGCCAAGGTGAAGGCACGTTGATCGGTGCGCGGTATTTCTACGTCAACAATGCCGTGATAAACCTCGACATCGCCGAAGTACTCGTCGTGCTTCTGCTCGCCTTTGGGCAGTATTGCGGCGCCCAGGCTTACATCGGCCGGCTCGGCCCGAAACTGGAAGCGATGGCGATAGAGGTAATATCCCTCGGTAGCGACGAAACGCAGCTTGATCGATTGCGGCGTGCTGTCTACCAGGCTCAATTGAAAGGCTTCGCGCACCGGCAGGAAGTCGGCGCTGTTGTTGATCGCGCCCAGTGTGGAACTGGGTCGGGTGTCCGGCAACCCGGCGGCGGTGGCCGGCAGGGCGAGCACTAAAAGCAGCAGGCAGAGCAAACGGCGCATGACAATCTCGCGTATCGGAATAGGGGGCATGATAGCGGACAGTTGTCGGGTGTGCAGGGCCGCAGTTCTGTGGTGTTTGTGCTGACGCCTTCGCGAGCAAGCCCGCTCCCACATTCGACCGCATTCCCATGTATGAACTCGGTCAAATGTGGAAGCGGGCTTGCTTGCGAAGGCGGTTTGTCAGACGCGGAAGGCCTGAACGGCCGTACGCAGTCTCCCGCCCAACACTAGAAGGTTCTCCCCTTGCTCACGCCCCTCACCAATGCGCAGCAAGTTATCCCCACCCAATTGGTGAATTCGCTCACTGTGATCGCGAATCTCGCTGACCGCGCCGCTCTGCTGGGCGGTGACATCGGCGATGCGCACGGCGGTGTCGGAAATAGTCTGGATGGCCCCGACGATTCTATCCAGCGCCCCCTCGGCCGCTTGTGCCTGATTGGCCGTGGCTTCAGCGTGTTCAACCTGCGCGCGCATGCCCTCCACCGATTGACGCGCGGCGGTTTGCAGGCCGGCAATCAGTGTCTGAATTTCTGCCGTGGCCCTGGCGGTGCGTTGCGCCAGTGAGCGAACCTCTTCGGCCACCACCGCAAACCCTCGACCCATTTCCCCGGCGCGAGCCGCTTCGATGGCGGCGTTCAAGGCCAGCAGGTTGGTCTGGTCGGCAATCGAGCGGATCACCGTCAGCACGCCGCCGATGGTCGCCGATTCTTCGGCCAGATGCTCAATCATCTGCGCGTTACCCTGCACTTCACCCACCAGCGCATGTAGGCCGGTAAGGCTCAGGCCGATGACTTTCTGGCCATGCTCAACCGCCAGGCCGGCATGACGACTGGCGTCGGCTGCCTGGCTGGCATCACCGGCGACTTGTTGAATGGTCGCCTCCAGATCACCAAGAGAGTCGCGGATCAGTGCCGTGTCGCCCGCCTGATGTTCGGCACCGCTGTGCAGGTCATTGCTCAAGTCGGCCAGGGTTCGGCTGCTGCCGGCTACTTGCTCGGCGTTGTGACGAATGGTCCCGACCAGATCCACCAGGTAGGCGCGCAGGCGATTGAGCGACGCTTGAATATCGTGCAGTTCGCGATTGGTATTGCCCAGTTCAATGTCCCGGCTGAAGTCGCCTTCTGCCCAGGTAGACAGGGCTGGCACCAGGTTGGTCAGGGTTCGGGCCAGACGTCGTTGCAAAGTGTCGATGAGTAAGGCGATCAGCAGGATGAGCCCGATCATCAAACACTGCATCAATCGTACTTCGCCCTGAATCTGGCCGTGCTGGGCGCGGACTGCGGGTTCCAGTCTGGCAATGGCTTGCTGCACCGCGGCGATCTTCAGGTGCGTGGCGGTGCTCAGATCGGTGCGTTTCTGGATCTGATCGCGGGTGCGCGACAGTTCGGCCGGGTAGCGCGTGAGCAGGCTGTTCAGTTCACGCTTGAGGCCGATACCCGTGTCTTCGGCGGCCGTTTCTACGTTGTTCTCCAGGCCCATCATCGACGCGAAATCATCGGTATTCGATTCACTTTTGGCGGTGACGCCGAGCAGCGGCAAGCTGCCCAGCAGTTCGGCCTGCGTACGGATGTTGGTCACTTCGCGTTCGACGTCGGCGGCCAGTTCGCTGCGGCCACTGCTCACCAGTTTGTCCCGTGCCAGAGACAGCTTGCCCAAGTGTTGCGAGGCGGCGAGCAGTGGCGTCAGGTAGGCCGCGTTCGCACTGGCGTATTGGCTGAGTTGGTCGAGGCTGGCGCCGAGTTCGCGTTCGGCTTGCAGCAGCAGCGCTTGTGGGTCTCCCGCCAGCTTTCCAGCGGCCAACAGATCGGTTTTACTGAATTCATCGAGGTCCGACAGGCTCGGGTGCAAGGTGTCGGCCAGCGCCGGTGGCAACCCGGCGAGCTCCTTTTGCACGGCATCAATGGCCTGGCTGGCGCTGCTCAGGCGTAGGGCATCGCCACTGGCGAGGTAGTCCTCGATATTGCGTGCCACGTCATTCTGAAATTGCCGGGACAGACCCAGATAACGTTCCATCAACAGGTAGGGGCGCTCCAGGGCCTTTTGCGACCACCACAGTGTGGCGCCAAGGGCCACACATACGGCGACTAAAAGGAGGGTGTTGAGATTGGTCAGCAACTTCAGGCGCATAGGGGTCTACCAACGGCAGAATGGTAAGCGCCTGAATTTATTGCGTTTGTGTTACGGGGTTATGACGGAATCGGTGAGTTCCGATAAAAAAGTGGCACTTTGCCGCGATGTTCGCGCCGCCTGAACACGGTTGCGTCCGGCGTCCTTGGCACGGTACAGCGCCTCGTCCGCCTGACTGGCCATCATCAGGCTGTCGGAGTGTTCGCACAGCTCTACCACGCCGGCACTGAACGTGCACCAAAGGTCTTGAGGTTGGGCGGGGTAGTGGATTTCGGCAAAGCGCCGTCGAATTTCATCCAGTACTGAGTAAGCGGATTCGAGGTCAGTGTCGGGCATGACGATCGCGAACTCTTCGCCACCGTAACGGCCGATGAAGTCGGTCTTGCGCAAGCGCTGCTTCAAGAACAGCGCCAGGCTCTTGATTACCCGGTCGCCCATGGGGTGGCCGTGGCTATCATTGACGCGTTTGAAGTGGTCGATGTCGAGCATCGCAAAGCACAGCGGCTTGCTCTCGCGGCGGGAACGGAAGCTGCAGTCTTCAAGCAATTGCAAAATGTGCGTGTGGTTGTACAGGCCGGTAAGGCTGTCGCGGACCATCCGGGCTTTCAGATTTCGTGCCCGTGCCGCGCGGTTGCGCACGGTTGTGATCAGGTGACGCGGCTTGATCGGCTTGGTCAGGAAGTCGTCGCCGCCCTCGCTCATGGCGTCGAGTTGCTTGTCCAGGTCGTCTTCGGCCGACAGGTAAATGATCGGGACGCTGACATAACGGTCGTTGTGACGGATCACCTTGGCCAGTTCAGTACCGGTGCAAGTCGGCATGTACATGTCGAGGATGATCAGGTCCGGCTGAAAGTCCGCAAGTTCGGCCATGGCCTGAATCGGATCGATCAACGTGCGCGTGACGATCCCGGCGCTGTTCAGCAGGCGTTCGGTGTGCAGGGCCTGGGCGCGGGAGTCGTCGATGATCAGCACTTTATAAGGTTCGTACTGAGCGACACAGGTCAGGACTTCGATTTTCTCCAACAGGCTCGAAGCATCCAGCGTACCGGTGAGAAACTCCTGGCCACCGGCACGCACGGCGGCGAGGCGGGTCGGGGTGTCGGTTTCGTGCAGGCTGAAGAACAACAGCGGCAGGCGATGATCAAGACCTTCCTGGGCTTCGGCGGCCAGTTTCAGGCCAATTCCGGCACCACAAAAGTCCACGTCCATGACGATCGCGGCAGGTAAACGCTCGACCATTGAGGAACGGAATGCTGCAACACTGTCCAGGGATAGAGCGCTGAGTCCGAAAAATTCCAGTTGCTTGGCCAGGCGCTCGGCGCGGTCGTGATCTTGCAGCAACACATAGATCGGTTTGCGTAAGGGCGGCAGCAAGGTGTGTTCGAGTTGATCGCCATGTCGCAGGCCAGTGCGCGACAGGCGTTGCATCAAGCGATTGAGATCGGTGATCAGCCCGCTGCTCAGGCGTCCGCGATTGGCATCGACAGCCTCTAGAGACTGGCTGATGTGGCGCGCCAGTTGCGTATGTTCCGGTTGCTCGAAACGCTCGGCAAATCGCAGGAGGCGCAAGTTGGCCTCGCTCAGTTCCGATAGGTCGGTGGTGGTCCACTCGCTGCGTTGCAGGCGCTGCCAGATCTCAAGAATTTGACGCGCCTGATGAATTACCCGCTGGGCAAAGTGGTGCTTGAGGCGCTCACGGCTGGGGTCTTCTGGCTCGGTCATATCCTGACTACTGGTAAGGTAAATGCTGAGATCGACTAGTGGCTCTATGCTAGCACCTCTTTTCAGTGGGATGAGAGTCGTACGGCAATTATCTGTTAATCAGCCATATTCAGTTTGTGACCGGCTGGTCGAATTGACTCGTGTAGCAGTTGGCGAAGCCTGCGTCCGGCTGCGCAGCAGTCGTGAAAACAGTCGATGCGGTGTTTCAGGAAAACCTCGTGCTCAAGGTTTACGGCTGCTGCGCAGCCGGACGCAGGCTTCGCCAGCTGCTACGAGGCGTGTGCTTCCTTTATAGTGGCGCCTCGACGATCCAATTGTTGCTCACAACAACGTGCAGATTAATGCGCGGCAAAAGAGGCACGATGGGGTAGGGTTGTGGT
>NZ_JBFULH010000148.1:0-9164 GCF_056400445.1 Pseudomonas sp. P5_B2
GTGTTGATCCTGATCGGCATGAAGCACTTTACCCCCCGATTGCCGGCACCGCTGATTGCGGTCGCCCTCGGCATCGTCGGCATGAGTGTGCTGAATCTGGAGCAGTTCGGTGTGTCGGCCGTGGGGGTTGTTCCAATTGGTTTGCCAGCGTTGACACTGCCCAATTGGTCGATCGTGTCCGAACTCTGGCCGTCGGCCATGGGGATTGCGCTCATGAGCTTTACCGAAACCATCGCGGCGGGACGTGCATTTGCCCGCAGTGATGAGCCCGCACTGCAGCCCAACCGTGAACTGGTGGCGACAGGCGTTGCCAACCTGGGCGGTGCGTTTCTCGGGGCCATGGCCGCCGGGGGTGGGACCACCCAAACGGCTGTCAATCGCCTGGCCGGCGCGCAATCGCAACTGGCGGGGTTGATCACTGCCGGGTTGGCACTGGGGACGTGCCTGCTGATCGCACCGTTCATTGGTTTGATGCCCAATGCCACACTCGCCGCCGTGGTGATTGTGTATTCGATAGGCCTGATCCAGCCTTCGGAATTTCGCGACATCCTGTCGGTACGCCGCACAGAGTTTATCTGGGCGCTTGTGGCCATGGTCGGGGTCATGGTGCTCGGGACGCTGCAGGGTATCGTCGTGGCAATTATTGTTTCGTTGCTGGCGCTGGCCTACCAGGTCTCGGATCCACCCGTACACAGACTGGGGCGCAAACCCGGTACCAATATCTATCGCCCGCCGTCCGCCGAGACTGACGACGATGAACACTTTGAGAGGCTATTGCTGTTGCGACCTGAAGGTCGCATCTTCTTTGCCAATGCCGAACGCCTGGGTTCGAAAATTCGGCCGATGATTGTGGAGGCAGCACCCAGCGTTGTGATTCTCGATCTGCGCAGTGTTTTCGATCTGGAATACACCGCCTTGAAAATGCTCACGGCGGCGGAACAGCGCTTGCGCGAAAAGGGCATTTCATTGTGGCTGGTGGGCATGAGCCCAAGCGTTTGCGCAATGGTTAGCCATGCTCCGTTGGGCCACGCATTGGGCAACACACGCATGTTCCTCAATCTGGAGCAAGCCGTTGCGCATTATCAGAGGCTGCACCGATCGACCGTGAATTTCACACGTTGCCCGGTTGGCGGGTGACTTGCGTCATCGTGCCCTTGGAAAATTGAACTACCCTTTACTCRCAAGCCGTAGCGGTGATTAAAACCGCTACGCAGCGCATTCAAAGCCACCCTGAGGTTGAAGTATTACGATGAAAAAAAATGATCGTGAAATAGCCGACTCCGCTGACCAAAAAGCCGACAAGCTTGGCCGCAAAGAGTACGAAGCCCAGCTGAAGACCCTGCACGTCGAGATGGTCAAATTGCAGCAGTGGGTTGTAGCCACCGGTGCCAAAGTGGTGGTGGTTTTCGAAGGCCGTGACGGCGCTGGCAAGGGCGGCACCATCAAGGCGCTGACCGAGCGCGTCAGCCCGCGGGTGTTTCGTGTGGTGGCCCTGCCGGCACCGTCCGAGCGAGAAAAAAGCCAGATGTACTTGCAGCGCTACATGCCGCACTTTCCGGCGGCTGGCGAGGTCGTGATCTTCGACCGCAGCTGGTACAACCGTGCGGGTGTCGAGCGGGTCATGGGGTTTTGCGACGAGAAACAGGTGACCAGCTTTTTGGCACTGGCGCCGATGTTCGAACGTCTTATGGTCAACTCCGGCGTGCTGCTGTTCAAGTACTGGCTGGAAGTCAGTCCGGAAGAGCAGGCTCGGCGGCTCAAGGAACGCATCACCGACGGACGCAAGGTCTGGAAACTGTCACCGATGGACATCAAATCCTACAACCGCTGGGACGACTACACGCGCGCCCGTGACGATATGTTCGAAGCCACCGACACTGAATGGGCACCCTGGAATGTCGCCCGCTCCGAAGACAAGAAATCCGTACGGTTGAATGTGCTGACTCACTTGCTGGAGAACATTCCCTACAAGAAGATCAAGCAGGAAAAAGTCGTTCTGCCCAAACGTAAAATCGGCAGCTACAAGGCCGCCAACTACCCGTTCAAATACATCGCTGAACCCTATTGAGGGTTCAGCACGACGCGGCGGCCTATTCCTCGGGATGGGCCGCTTTCGATGTTTCTTCGATGGCCCGGATACTGATGGCTGCAAAGATCGCCGTCATCAGCACGCCGTTGAAACCGAGCGCGACTGAAAGGATACGTGCGAGGGTCGTTTTCGGTACCAGGTCGCCATATCCGATGGTCAAGCCGGTTATGAACCCGAAGTAGATACCGTCAAACGGCCCCCACCCTTCCAGTTGGCCAATGATGATTCCGAACAACACAATCGTGAACAACAGGATGGAGAAAATCGGCCAGACCACAAGGAAGTAAAACCACACTGTTTTGTAAAACTCTCTACGGACGTGCTTTGCGAAGGAATGTTTCATGTCTTGAGCTTCCTGAGGTTTACGTTAGCTACAGTTGATTGCGTGGGTACCGACAGCTGACAGCTTGGCACAAGTGTGGAAAAAGGAGATTCAGATGGCCGACTCAAGCAAAAAAATGAGCCTGATGGGGCTCACCACACTGGTGATGGTCAACATGATGGGGTCGGGCATCATCATGCTGCCGACGAGCATGGCTCAACTCGGGGCAATATCATTGCTGTCCTGGATCGTCACCGCCGTCGGCTCCATGGCGATTGCCTACTGCTTTTCCCAATGCGGTATTTATTGTCAGCGTTCGGGCGGGCTGTCCGCCTACACCGAAGAGGCGCATGGCAAATCAGGTTTCTTCCTCTGTTCCTATCTGTACTTTCTGTCGCTGGCCATAGCCAACGTCGCTGTTGCCATCTCCGCCGTGGGCTACATGACCTCATTCCTGCCCTGGCTGGGCAGCGGCGCAATTCCCCTGTTCATCGGTACCGTGGGCCTGTTGTGGTTAACCACCGTGGCCAACTTCGGCGGCCCCGGCATCACCGGCAAGATCGGGGCAATTACCGTCTGGGGGGTGATCATCCCGGTAGCGGGGCTGAGCATTATCGGCTGGTTCTGGTTCAAGTCCGATGTCTTGGTGGCTGCCTGGAACCCGAACAACCTCACCAATTCTGAAGCGATCAGCAAGGCGATCCCGCTGACCCTGTGGGCTTTTCTGGGCATGGAGTCCGCGGCCCAAGCCTCCGATGCGGTGGAGAATCCCAAGCGCACCGTACCGCTCGCCTGTCTGTTTGGCACCCTCGGCGCAGCCGTGGTCTACGTACTGTCGACGACCGTCATTCAGGGCATCATTCCCAACGCTGAACTGGCCAACGCATCGGCGCCCTTCGCGCTTGTCTACGCGCAAATGTTCAACCCCATGGTCGGCAATATCATCATGGCGCTGGCGGTAATGGCCTGCGTCGGCTCGCTGTTGGGCTGGCAATTCACGTTGGCGCAAACGGCGAAGATGACCGCTGACCAAGGGATGTTTCCGAAACTGTTCAGCAAGGTCAACTCACGCAATGCCCCGCTCATGGGCATGCTCGCCTGCGGTGTGTTGCAGACACTGATGGCCTTGTCGACCATTTCACCCAATGCCAGCGAGCAGTTCGGAAAGCTGGTCAATCTTGCCGCCGTGACCAACCTGATCCCCTACGTGACGGCACTGACCGGGTTGTTTGTCATGATGTACAAGGCCTCGGTGTCGCCAAAGGTCTATCTGCGTAATACACCGGCGTTGCTGATCGCGGTCGCCTATTCGTTGTACGCCCTGCATGCCTGCGGCAAGGACGCCGTTTTCGGCGGCGCTCTGGTCCTGGCCTTCGGATACCCGCTCTATGGCTTGCTCGCCAAGCGCTTTGCCACTGTGTCTGCAACCGGTCAGCCCAGGGTCGACACCCCTTAGACCTGGATTTCTGGACAGCACTGACATCTGCACATGGGGAATCGGGACATGAACGGACAACGCACCAAAACCACCGCACAACTGCTTGCCTGTTTGCTGCTGATAGTGCCGCTACTGGCCGGTGCCAGCACCCTTGAACGTGTGCGTTCGAGCAATACGTTGACCCTCGGCTACCTGCCGGAATTCGCCCCTTTCAGTTACAAGGAAGGTGACAAGATTCAGGGGTATGCCATTGGGCTTTGCGAAAAAATCGCCGATAAAGTCAAGGCCGAGCTGGGGTTGCCCGAGTTGCAAGTGCGCTACCAGCCTGTTACCGCCGCTGATGAGATCAGTGCCGTCAGCTCGGGCAAGGTCGACATTCTCTGCACGCCGACACCACGGACACTTGAGCGCCGCAAGTCAGTGAGCTACTCGGTACCCATCTACACGGCAGGTCTCTCCGTGGCAGTACATCAGGATGCCCCGGCACCGCTGCTGGATGTGCTCAACGGCAAAGTCGCTCATACCGGACCGACCTGGCGTGCAACCGTCAACCAYGGGCTGACCAACCAAACCTATGTCACCATCAAGGGCGGCGTGACCGAGGCATGGATTCGTCAGCAGATGCGCTTGCTCGGTGTGGTCGCCACCCTGATCACTGTCGACACCACCGCCGCCGGCCTGGAATTGGTTGCCGAAKGTAAAGCGGATGCCATGTTCAGCGAACGGATGATGCTCAGGAACCTCCTCGACAGCCATTACCCCACCGGCAATCTGGTCCTGCTGGAGCGAATTTTCGAGTACGCCCCGACGGCCATGGCGGTACCGCGTGACGATGAAGATTTCCGTCTGCTGGTCGACACCACGCTGAGTGAAATGTACCGATCCGGCGAGATCGAACAGGCTTACGACAAGTACCTGGAAGGCGTTAGCGAAACGACCAGGAAATTGTTCAAGGTTTATGCGCTGCCTTAGCACCGGCAAACTCGTACGGTGAAGGCCCGCGAGTAAATCTGGCAAAGGGCCCGCAAAAAAAACAGGAGCGCGGCAAGCCGGGCTCCTGTTTTTTTGTGCCTGGGCCTAGTGCATCAACAGCACTTGGGCCCGGCCTTGCCACCGTAACGAGCTTCCTGGCGTTCGCGAAAGAACACCTCGTAGCTCATCACCGGCTTGTCTGGGTGCTTGTTCTGCATGTGCTCGACGTAGGTGTCGTAATCGGGCATTCCCACCATCAGGCGTGCAGCCTGACCGAGGTATTTACCGAGACGACTCAGGTCATTGAACATAGCCCCTCCTTCATGACGCCTGCGGAATCGCCTGGTAAGGCGCTTCTTTATCCGTGCGCTCTTTGGTGCCCCAGGCGGCGATACCGACCTTCAGGGCGAAGAACAGAATGCTGAAGACCACGAACAAGAACAGCGCCGTCAGTGTTGCGTTGGTGTAGGCGTTGTAGACCACGTGCTGCATCTGGTCGATGCTCTTGGCCGGGGCCAGCACCTGACCGTTGGCCAATGCGTCACTGTACTTCTTGGCCAGGGCCAGGAAACCAATGGCCGGGTTGGCGTCGAACAGCTTGATATAGCCCGCAGTCACCGTGCAAATCAGCAGCCAGACCGCTGGCAGCATGGTGACCCACACATAACGCTGGCGCTTCATCTTGATCAGTACAACGGTCGCCAACATCAGCGCGATACCCGCCAGCATCTGGTTAGAGATACCGAACAGCGGCCACAAGGTGTTGATCCCGCCCAATGGGTCGATCACGCCCTGATACAGCAAGTAACCCCACATCGCCACGCAACCAGCGGTGGCGATCAGGTTGGCGGTCCAGGAGTCAGTGCGTTTCAGCGCCGGCACGAAGGAACCGAGCAAATCCTGGAGCATGAAGCGCCCGGCACGGGTGCCGGCGTCGACAGCAGTCAGGATAAACAGCGCTTCAAACAGGATCGCGAAGTGGTACCAGAACGCCATGGTGTTTTCACCCGGCAGGAGCTGGTGCAGGATCTGCGCGATACCGACCGCCAGGGTCGGCGCACCACCGGCACGGGCCAGGATGCTGGTTTCGCCGATGTCCTTGGCCACCGCTTGCAGGGCTTCCGGGGTAATTGCAAAGCCCCAGCTGCTGACAGTTTGAGCGACGGAAACAGCATCCGCACCGACCAAAGCCGCCGGGCTGTTCATCGCAAAGTACACACCTGGCTCGATCACCGAGGCGGCAACCATCGCCATGATGGCCACGAACGACTCCATCAACATGCCGCCGTAACCGATGTAACGGGCATGACCTTCACTGGCCAACAGCTTTGGCGTGGTGCCGGAAGCGATCAACGAGTGGAATCCTGAGACCGCGCCACAAGCGATGGTAATGAACAGGAACGGGAACAGACCGCCCTTCCACACCGGCCCGGTGCCGTCGATGAATTGGGTCAGTGCCGGCATTTTCAGATCAGGCATGGTCACCAGAATACCGATGGCCAAGGCGACGATGGTGCCGATTTTCAGGAAGGTCGACAGGTAGTCACGCGGGGCCAGAATCAGCCATACCGGCAACACTGCAGCGACAAAACCGTAGCCGATCAACATCCAGGTGATCTGAATGCCGGTGAAGGTAAACGCCTTGGCCCAGACCGGGTCAGCGGCAATCTGCCCGCCCAACCAGATCGAACCCAGCAGCAACAGCACGCCGATCACGGAGATTTCACCGATACGGCCCGGGCGGATGTAGCGCATGTAAACGCCCATGAACATCGCAATCGGGATGGTCGCCATGACCGTGAAAATGCCCCATGGGCTCTCGGCCAGGGCTTTGACCACAATCAGCGCCAGCACCGCGAGGATGATGACCATGATCAGGAAGCAGCCAAACAGCGCGATGGTGCCGGGGATTCGGCCCATTTCTTCACGGACCATGTCGCCCAGGGAACGACCGTTACGGCGCGTGGACAGGAACAGGATCATGAAGTCCTGAACCGCACCCGCCAGCACGACGCCGGCGATCAGCCACAGCGTACCGGGCAGGTAGCCCATCTGCGCTGCCAACACCGGCCCGACCAGAGGCCCGGCGCCGGCAATGGCCGCGAAGTGGTGACCGAACAGTACGTGTTTATTGGTCGGCACGAAGTCCAGGCCGTCATTATTGAGAACGGCGGGCGTGGCACGATTGGGGTCCAGTTGCATCACCTTGGTGGCGATGAACAGGCTGTAATAGCGGTAGGCAACGAGGTAGATGGCGACGGCTGCGACTACGATCCAGAGGGCGTTGATCGCTTCGCCGCGGCGCAGGGCCACGACACTTAGCGCAAACGCTCCCAGAACAGCCACGGCAAACCAGGCGAGGTGTTTAGCCAGACGGGGCATAGCGTGTCTCCTGCCGACAGCCAGTGACTGCGGCGGTAATTTTTATAATTGTGCCCGCAAGTGCGGAGCTGGCCCAATATCCGCGCATGCCGTCTACAAATAAATCCGCGTTACTACGTACGTGGCGTCTACGTAGTTCTACGTAGACGCCCACTGATCTACCTGTTGAAACGCAAAACCCTGTGGGAGCGGGCTTGCTCGCGAAAGCGATCCGTCAGTTGGCATTGATGTTGACTGACACACCGCTTTACCGAGCAAGCCCCCTCCCACAGGGGATTTGTATCAGTTGACGGATATCCTGGTCAGTGGTCATTCCGTCCAGCAGCGCTACTGGAGTTGCATCTCTTTGGCCTATGATGCCGGCCTTCGCCTTTCTTCGGTCCGGTCAGGAACCCAGATGCAGCTCAAACACAAAATCGTCTCGCTCGGGATTCTGCCGCTGGTGTTGGCCATCGCGGTGATCTGCGCGCTGGTGATTTCACTGAATCGACAACTGGGCGATCAACAGGCGCAGTTGATCGAAGACAGCATTCTGGCCAGCAAGCGTGCCGAACTTAAAAACTACGTCGAATTGGCGCAAAGCCTGATCRCCCCGCTGTACGACGACGGTMACGGTGACGCGCACGCCCAGCAGCAAGTCCTGGAAGAACTGCGCAAGCTCAGCTTCGGTATCAATGGCTACTTCTTCGTCTACGACCACGAAGGCCGCAGCCTGATGCACGCGCGTCAAACGGAACTGGTGGGCAAGTACCTGTGGGACATGAAAGACGCGCACGGTTTGCCGGTGATTCAGGCACTGCTCAAAAGTGCGCAATCAGGCGAAGGCTTTCAGCGCTACGCCTGGAACAAGCCCTCTACTGGCCAAGTATCCGACAAGCTCGCCTACGTGGTGATGCTGGATCGTTGGGGCTGGATGCTCGGCACCGGTATTTACCTTGAGGACGTTGAACGCGCCACCCAACAGGCGCGTGACGAAGTGGCTCAGGGCATCCGCAAAACCATGCTGGCGATTGCCGTCGTTGCGCTGGTGGCCGTGCTGTTCGTGTTTGCCAGCGGCATGACACTCAACGTCAGCGAACATCGCCTGGCGGATAAAAAGCTGCAGCGCCTGACCCAACGTATCGTCAGCCTGCAGGAAGAAGAACGGTCACGGGTGTCCCGTGAGCTGCACGACGGCATCAGCCAATTGCTGGTGTCGATCAAGTTCCGCTTCGAACTGGCCACCCATCTGCTGGAGAATGAACAAGGCCATGACAAGGGGTTGAGCACATTGAAGGACGCCACCGAACGCTTGKGCGAAGCCATTGGCGAGGTCCGCAGCCTCTCGCACGACCTGCGCTCTTCGTTGCTCGATACCTTGGGCCTGCCGGCGGCCATCGGCCAACTCGCTGCCGAATTCGAACAACGCAGCGGTCTCAAAGTCACCTACGACGACAATGAATTCGACTGTCACCTGGTCGATGGCGCGGCAGTCGCGCTGTTCCGGATTGTGCAAGAAGGCCTGACCAATATCGAACGTCACGCCCAGGCAAAGAGCGTTTCCATTACCCTGCACGGCGCTGAAGAATCGGTACGACTGAGCGTGGTGGATGACGGTATCGGTTTCAACGTCGCCCAGGTCGAACGTCGCCATGCGGGCATTGGCCTGCGTAACATCCGTGAGCGTGTCGAACATTTTGGCGGACGTTTTGAGCTGATTTCGATACCCGGCAGAAGTGAACTGGACGTACAGCTGCCGATGAAAACCCCCGTAACGAAACGCTGACCTACCCTTTACAAGAAGAGTGAATACCCGCGATGAGCCTGCCCTACCCGATCCGCGTCGCCCTGGTCGACGATCATTCCCTGGTCCGCGACGGGATCAAAGCGCTGCTGGCAGTCATGGCGCCCCTGGAAGTGGTGGGCGAAGCCGAAAGCGGTGCGCAGGCGATCGAGATGGTCGGGCGTTGCCAGCCGGACCT
>NZ_JBFULH010000149.1:0-9083 GCF_056400445.1 Pseudomonas sp. P5_B2
CGGGTTGATGCTGTTGATCGAGTTGCCGATGAAGGTRCTTTCRCCCCAGCTCACCACYTGCTTGCCCAAGCGCACGTTGCCCTGCAATTCGTCGATCTTGTAGTTGTGGTAGACGAAGCTGTCGAGGAACATCGCGCCCGATGATTTCGCGGCACGCTGGCGGCCGTGATCGTCGATGTCGTAGAACCGACGGCTCTCGTCCATCAACTCGAAGTCGTACCAGTACTTGCCGCGCACAAACGCGCCGCTGTCGCCGTATTTCAGTTCAAGGTCATGCACACCCTTGAAGATCTTCGAGAAGGTTTCGCCCTTCTTGAAGTTCAACCGACCGTCATCGTTGGTGCGGGCTGAGGCGTTGCCACGAACTCCCTGCGAGTTGAAGTTGGCCAACCGCCAACGTCAGTTGCTCGATATGCAGACGCTGGAAGAAGGGGTAGCAGCTTTCTTCGAAAAGCGTCTGCCCAATTTTCCTGGTTGAAGCTGATTGACGCCCCCTACCCGTTACAGGTGGTTTTGCCGGTCGCCCTGATTGTCCATTATCAGACGCAGTTAGGCCTTTGCAGATCAACGGACCGAGAATCGGCGCGCGGCCAGATTTTACAAGCTTCGTAGGATCAGAAATTCTTTGATGTTGTGGGCGGTCACCCTCCTCTATCGAAAATTTTCTGTTCCTACTTTTTTTCAACATCGATAAGCCACCACCGGGAGATTACCGCCCTTGGTGACATGCAGTAATGAGCGGAGGTCGATCTTATGTCCGCAGCCAATAGCGGTCATTCATCAACACTCGTGTAATAGGCCGTCTGCCTATGTATAGCGAGAATCGCAGCACCGAATCCGATGAGTGTCCCCCCCCAAAAAAACTCAATAACGGAACCGATACGTTGATCTTGGCAACATGGATCTTGAATAACTGCCCTCTTGCCCATCGCTGAGTGCTTTAGCGCACCCCTATTGTGAGGAGCCCAAGTCTTGTGGCAGATCCAGTTCAAGGCGCCACAGAAGTGCCTTGCCGTCCGCACTGGACTCGGTCTGCACCTTGCCTTGCAGCACTAGCACCAGGCGCTGGATGCTGGCATACGCCAACAGGGCTGATGGAGCGTCCTCGCCAGGTTCATGCCAAGGCGACAATTCAAGACTCAGGCGTAGAAAACCACGAGGCAGGATGCGCGTCGTCAGAATCAAGGAAATTCCGGGGGGCGGTGTTCCCTGCAATAGGTAGGAAAACAGGCTTTCCAGCAATTGACGGTAATGGCGGACATCGATCCAGGCGCTTTTCAAGGCCCGTAGACCCGGCCCCAGATTCAACTGACAGCCCTTTGATTCGAGCTGCTGGTGTATTGGCCCAAGCAGATCTTCAGTTAGCGCTCCCAGATTGCGGGCCTCGCGCAGCGTCTCCTGATCGTGCGCATCCAGCATTATCCAGTCGTCGAGTCTGACCAGGGACTGACGCATGCTGTCGACATGCTGGGTCAGCTTTTCCAAAATGCGATCAGGGTGGTCGAGGTCTGGCAATAGTATTGACTTGAGGCTTTTCCGCATCGCCTGTATTTGCACTTGCAACTCCTGGCTGACCGCCGCCAGCGTGGAGCTTTTCAGATGACTTTCGTAACGTGCCTCGGCTCCTTCGTGACGCAATGTGGTGAGCAATCTGTCGCGTTCCGTCAGGTCGCGCATGCCACCGAACATGGCGACAAGCTCACCGGCCTCGTTACGAAATGGCGTACACCAGACATACATAACGTTCGATATCCCGTCATTCTCGAAAACGGCTTCGGCCATGAACGACTCCTGGCGAATCACCGCTTCGCGCAAGCGCATTTCTGAGTCCTGGCGCATTTGCGCCGGCAACCATTTTGCCTGCGCAAGCGTAGCCCCTCTAATGCTCTCGAAGCTTTCACCTGTGTACGCCAAGTAACGGCGATTACACATCAGCAGCCGTCCTTCCAGATCGCGCACGAACATTGGGTATGGTGCCGAATCGAGTAATGCACGCAATAAGTCGTACTCATGCAGCAGTTGCGGATCGAGGAAGGACTCCTGCGCCACGCTGGGGTCTTCACCCGCTACCAGGCCATACGTACGGGCCACTTCCAGCAACTGAAAATCACTGCTGACCTTGAGTTTTTGATGCAGGCGCGCTTTGTAGGTACTCACCGTTTTGTAGCTGAGGCTCAATTGCTCGGCGATGTCTTTGTTGTTGAGCCCTTGGCTGAGCATCTGCAAAACCGTGAGTTCGCGTCCAGACAGTTGCTCCAGTTCGCTCTCACCCTCACCGCGCATGCTTTGGGCGTCCTGACGGGTGACTTCAGGCGGGAAATAACGACGTCCATGGCTGAGCGCCAGAAGTGCACTTTCCAGTTCTGTCACGGCGTCCGTTTTGCTGACGTAGGCATCCGCCCCGGCTTGTAGCGAACGTGTGGCGTAGAGGCTGGCCTCCTGGACGCTATAGACCAGCAACTTGATGCCTTCGTGGCTGGCGCGTAGCCGGCGCAGCAGATCCAGACCGCCCAGACGCGGGACCAACAACTCGATGATCACCACATCCGGGTGCAACTGGCGGCATTGCATCAGCGCATCCTGGCCATTGTCGACTTCGGCCAGCACGGTATGGCCTGCACGTTCAAGCAACGCCCGAAGACCATTGCGAACGATGGGCAGATGGTCCACGAGCAGCACAGTGCCCATGCGTTTTTCCCTATGAGTCGATTCCTGTGCCCAAGCATAGACCAGGGCAACAATAGAGAGTCACTCCTACAACCACGTTGAAACGGCTCCGACATCTCCGGCCAACCCCGACGAGCAGACTGCTGGCATCTACTTTCCAGCGCCCGTGAGGCTGCCATGACCACTTTCAACGATAAATCGTCCACTCATCCTGCCTTTCAACGTACCCGCCTGGGGCGTGCCATCAGCCTGCTTTTGGCCGGTGTATTCGCCTTCTGCGTGACAGAAGCTGAAGCCGAGGAAAATGCCGTTGAGCCTTCCGCCGACGACTTTTCCCCACCCTCCTCTGCCGCTGCCATCGCTGCCCCGTCGTACCTTCTGATCGCCATGCGCGCCAGTGAGCAGGCCCCTCTGGTTTTCACCAGACAGTTGCTGGGCGCACCCGCCCCGCTGGTGATTACCAGCGCCAATGGTATCGGCATTGCCAACCCTGGTGCCCATGACGACGCCACCGTCAACCTGAGTGCAACCCGTACCATCGGAGTGTTGGCGCAAGCGGCGAGCAGCGTCGGCTTCGAGCGCGGTACCGTCAACAGCACCGCACTGACCGCCGCCAATGCCCATGAGCAAACAGCCCTGCTGGCACGGGACGGCGGCCAGTTGAGCGGCACTGGGGTGACCATCAACCTGGTTCCCAAGGCTGCAAATGGGGCCATCATCACCGCGAACAACATGACGGGAGTCAGTGCGCAGGCGGGTGGGCAAGTATCGCTGCGCGACAGCGCCATCACCCTTGGTGGTGGCGTCAACGGCCTGAACAACCAAGGGCTGGTGGCCGCGGGCACTGGCAGCCGCATCGACTTCCTCGCTGGTTCGGTCAGCACCCAATCCAAGGGCTCGATCGCTGCGCTCGCCCAGGACGGCGGCAAAATCACCCTCGGCCAGGGCAGCACCCTCACGACCAGTGGTGCCAACAGCCCAACTACCGGCAGCCATGGCCTGAAGGCCGACGGCGTGGATAGCCAGATCAGCGCCAGCCAGATCAGCGTCACCACCAGTGGTGCCCAGGCCAACGCCGCCCGTGCCGAGAACGGTGCGCGTATTGACCTCGACACCGCCACTCTCAATACCGGCAGCGCAGTGTATGGCCATGGCCTGCTGGCGACGGGCAACAACAGTCAGATCTCTCTCAACAGCGGTTCCGTAACGACCGCTGGTAAAGGGGCGGTTGGTGCCTGGGCGCAAGACGGCGCCCGAATCCAGCTGGGTCAAGGTACGCAAATCAGCACCAGCGGCACCTCCATCAACAACACTTCGGCACCGCTGGGTGAGAAAACCCTGAGCATCAGCCACGGGTTGCTGGCCAGTGGCAGTGGTAGCCGGATCGATGCGGCCGACGTTACGGTGCGTAGCAATGCCGTCTCTGCCAGCGGTGCCCGCGCCGAAGCGGGTGCAAGCATCCAGCTTGAACGCAGCGAGCTCACCAGTACCGGTGCCGCGACCAGCACCTCCAGCACCGCTGTGCTGCACGCCGTGGGGGGGTCCAGCATCCTGGCCGATGCCGTCCACGCCAGCGCAATCGGCAACTACATCGGCGGTATGCGCGCCGATGGCAGTGGCAGCAAGGTCACGTTGAACCAAGGCAGCGTGGCGCTCGAAGGCGCTGGCAGCGCCGCTGATTTCACCTCGGCCGCCCGCGCCATGAATGGCGGTGCCGTGAGCATCGAAGGAAGTAAGTTGTCGAGTCAGGGAACCTTCAGTCACGGCGTCAGCGTCGAAGGTAACGGTTCCCAAGGCACCGTTGCCGGTAGCAGCATCGACGTCGGTGGTGCCCGCGCCCATGGCGTTTATGTCAACGCTGGTGCCAGCGCCGAAGTGAGCAGCAGCGACATTCGTCTCGATCCTGCGGCCACTGCAGTCGGCCCCTGGGGTCTCGGCGCACTGGTTGAAGGCCAAGGTTCGCGCCTGCGCCTGAACGACAGCGAAGTGCGTACCTCACAAAAAACCAGCTATGGCGTACGCGCCCTCGACGGTGCCGACCTGGAACTCAACAACGGTCTGATCGACACACAAGGCAATTATTCGGCCGGGCTTAGCGCAGGCAGTTCGACGGTGATCGCCCGCAACCTGAGCGTCCGGACGTCGGGTGATGACAATGCCATGGGTGTCGTGGCAGATACCGGTTCGACTATTACCCTGTACGGTGGATCGGTTACCACCAGTGGCAACGGTTCGCCGGTGCAATCGAACCTGACCTTCCCCCATGCCCTGACCTCGCGTAACGAGGGTGCCCAACTCAACGCCTATGGCACTAGCGTGCAGACCCTCGGCAGCCAAGCCTATGGCGCTGCGGTGGATGATGGCGGCAGCATGCTGCTGGAGGGGTTGACGGTGAAAACCGCAGGACAATACTCGACGGGACTGTACGCCGGCATCGGTACACTCAAACCCGGCCAGGTAAGCCTGACCGCCCGCAACGTGAGTGTCGAAACCTTGGGTGAACAGGCCGCCRGCGCACTGGTCAGCCGTCAGTACCAAACCCCTACCGCCACCCTCGAATTGATCGACTCCACACTCACCACCCGAGGCCAGTTGTCCCATGGCCTGCAAGCCGAATCCGGGGCACAGCTTAGCGCCAGCAACAGCGCCGTCAGCACCCACGGCGACAGCGCTCTTGGCGTCCTGGCCAACAACCAGGCCAGCGTGCAACTCGACCAGGTCGGGGTTAACACCCACGGTGACCTGGCCCATGCTCTGGTGGCCAAAAACGGCGGCGTGCTGGACGTCACCCACAGCACCATTAATGCCGATGGCGGCCAGGCGGCGGCGTTGTACAGCCAAGGCACCGACGTCCTCAAAGGTCAGGCAAACGTGGACAACAGTGTGCTGCACAACCGGGAGGGGGCAACCATTGCCATCGCCGGCGTGGCCAATATCAAGTTGAGCGACAGCATCGTGGGTGGCAGCGGTCAGTGGTTGAATGTCGACCGCGCACTGGCCAACGATGGCAGCCAGGTTCCTGACATGGGCACAGGTCTGTGGCAGGGTGTCGGCCGCTCGCTGGCCAGCGCCGGCAACGCCAATGTCGAAGTTGCTGGCTCGGTACTCAACGGTTCGGCCCGTACTGCTGGCGATAGCCACTCCACCGTCAATTTGCGCGAAACCAGCCTGTGGAACCTGACGGGAGAATCGAATCTCAGCACCCTGCGCAATGAATCCAGCCTGATCGACTTCAGCGTACCGCTGAGCGGGCAATTCAAGAATCTGACGGTCAACAACTATCATGGGGCCAACGGCACCTTCGCGCTGAACACCTACCTTTACAGCGACGGCTCACCCTCCGACAAACTGGTAGTGGACGGCGGCAAGGCCGACGGCAACAGCAATTTGCTGATCAAGAATGCGGGGGGACCCGGTGCCGTGACCCAAGGTAATGGCATCCTGGTGGTCGATGCGGTCAACGGTGCAACCACCACGCCCGATGCGTTCCGCCTGCTCAGCAGGGTCAAGGCCGGTCCTTACGAATACAGCCTGCACCGCGCCAGCCAGGATGGCAGCAACACCCAAGCTTGGTACTTGCGTTCGACCCGAGACGCCGATCCGGTTGTCCCTGTTGAACCTGTGGTGCCGGTAGTGCCGGTAGTGCCGGTTGTCCCTGTTGAACCGGTGGTGCCCGTAGTGCCGGTTGACCCTACTGAACCGATGGTGCCGGTTGATCCGGTTGACCCTCAGGTTCCAGTCACCCCGATTACTCCGCCCAATCCGTTGGTGCCGGCGGTGCAACCGCAGCAACCGCTCGCGCCAGTCCGCCCGCAAGTCCCCAACTACCGCGCGGAAACCTCGCTGTACCGCGCGCTGCCTGCGATGGTCCTGCACTACAGCCGTGCCATGGTCGATACCCTGCATGAACGCGTCGGCGAAGAACGCCGGATGGCCACCGAACCACTGCCCGAGGAAGAAGTCGACAGCTACGGCCCAAGCCTGGGCTGGGGTCGGTTGAYCTACCGCAAGGGCAATGACGAAATGGGCGATAACGTACGCTCCGACTACCGCATCCAGGCGTTCCAGGTCGGTGCCGATCTGTACCGTAACGAAGACATCGATGGCAGTACCGATCAGGCTGGCCTGTCGCTGAACATCGGCCGCATCGCCGGCAGCATTGAGCACAGCGACGGCGCCTACGCTGGCGAGGACCTGCTGCACGCCTATGGTGTCGGTGGCTATTGGACGCACTTCGGCCCTGAAGGCTGGTACCTGGACGGCGTGCTTCAGTTCAACCGCTTCGACATCAAGGCAACCCCCAACGACATGGACGCGCTCAAGACCCGCGGCCGCGGGGTAACCGCCTCCCTGGAAGGCGGCCACCCATTCCATTCCGAAAAAGACAAGAACCTGCACGTCGAGCCACAAGCCCAGGTGATCGTGACCAAAGTCCGTATCGATAACAGCCATGACGACGCCGCCCAAGTGCGCTTCGAGGATGTGGACTCCCTGACCGGCCGCCTCGGTGTGCGTATCGACAAGGACTGGTTCCGCGAGGACGACAAAGGCAAGGTACATCGCACCAACGGATGGATTCGCCCGAGCGTCTGGCACGAGTTCAAAGGTCGCACCAAGACCGAGTTTTCTTCAGAAGACGGCTATGTTCCCTTCGGCACCGACATGAGCGGCACATGGGGCGAACTTAATCTGGGCGTCGACTATCAGGTTGATGAACGTACCACCGTCACGGGTTCGCTTGGCTATCAGAAAGCTTTTGGCGAAGACAGCCGAAGCTATGAAGGCATGCTCGGGATCAAGGTGAAGTTCTGAACAAAAACGCTCGGTGCAATCGGGTGTTTTCTAATCATCAGGAAGAGCGACAAGGGGTGGGGTTAACCTTCGATTCGGAGCTGGTCTGGGACGTTTGCCCCTCGTCGTAGGCAGGTCCCATTGCTGCCCCTCGCCTGAGGCAGAAAAATGGCCGTTTTCTGCCTGTCACTACACACTCGCCAATGCGGACCGGCAGCAAGACTGGTGACCCATGCACCTCAACATGTTCCACGTTTTCCTATTGGCTATATGAGTATTCCCTGATCAGAAATCGGGTGATGCTCGTGCCCCTGTTAGGCAGTTGATGACCCTGGCTCACTCTACCAACGCGTCGGTCAGCCTGCTGTGAGGAGTTCCCATGAACCGTTCCACACACAAATCCACCGTGCTGGTGGTCGATGATGTACCTACCGATCTGCACCTGATCAGTGAGCTGCTACGAGATCGTTATTCCGTCCGAATTGCCATCAGCGATGCACAAGCGTTGCAGATGCTCGAACAGGCCGTTCCCGACCTGGTCCTGCTGGACGTGATGATGCCCAATCTGGACGGCTATGAGGTCTGCCGTCAGCACGAAGATGAGTGCCTGGGGCTCGAGCCTGGAGCGACCGACTACCTGTTCAGGCCGGTCAACCCACCAAGCCTGCTAGCGCGGGTGAAGACACAGTTGCGTCTGAAGGCGACAACGGACTTGTTGCGTTCGCAAAATATCTCTATCGATCAGGAAGTAGTGGCGCGAACCCATGAACTGCAAGCCGCTCATGACGCGACCATTCAAGCCCTTGCGTCGTTGGCTGAGACCCATGACAACGAGACCGGTAACCACCAGCGGCGCACGCAGCATTATGTCCGAGCGCTGGCCGAGCAACTGCGCCATCATCCACGATTCAACGCATCTCTGGACGAGCAGAGCATTGAGTTGATGTCCAAGTCGGCGCGGTTGCACGATATCGGCAAGATCGGTATCCCTGACCAAATCCTGCGCAAACCGGGGCGCTTGGAGCCGGCCGAGTTTGAAATCATAAAGACCCATGCCCAACTGGGTTATCAGGCGCTGGTTCAAGCCGAGGAACTGCTGGGAGTGCAAACGCCCTTYCTGCGYATCGCCAARGARATTGCCCTGTGCCATCACGAAAAATGGGATGGCAGYGGTTACCCCAAYGGCCTGGCCGGTGACGCCATCCCAGTAGGCGCTCGCATAATGGCAGTCGCCGATGTCTACGACGCGATCATCAGCCCGCGCGTGTATAAGCCACAGATGAGCCACGAGACAGCGGTGGTGACCATCTGCGAGGGGGCCGGCCGACATTTTGATCCAGATGTGGTGGCGGCCTTCATGGTCTTGGAACAAAAGTTTGAACAGATCGCACAGCACTATATCGATGCCGATGCCGATGCCGATGCCGATGCCGATGCCGATGCCGCTTAGACATTTTAATGCGAGTTGCACAAGTCCTGATTGTTGCGGCGATTTCTACGGACATCAAGGTAGTGGTTTACGGTGTCCGTTGAGTCTTCACGAGTTTGTATCTGTCACGACTGACCGGAAATGGCCTATTTCTGTCGGTCATGGTTACGGAACGTGCTGGTCAAGTCCGATGCAA
>NZ_JBFULH010000150.1:0-9021 GCF_056400445.1 Pseudomonas sp. P5_B2
GTGTTAAAAGTAGTCCCGGTTACGCTTGTTAACTTTTTTACCTGCCTAGATTGGGCAGTTTTTATAGTCATTCAACAGATGGACGCGCCCCAGGCGCAGGAAAAGTAACGTTTTGAAGAAATCCACCGCAGCACCCAAAACAGTTGTTCCGCTCTGGCGCCAGCATTTGCACTACCGGCTCAAGGAAGGTGCATTGATCGCCATTGGCGCCCTGTGCCTGTTCCTGATGATGGCCTTGCTGACCTACGGCAAGGACGATCCGGGCTGGAGCCATAACAGCAAAATCGATGACGTGCAGAATTTCGGTGGCCCCGCCGGTTCTTACAGCGCCGACATCCTGTTCATGGTGCTGGGTTACTTCGCCTACATCTTCCCGCTGTTGCTCGCGGTCAAGGTCTATCAGATCTTCCGTCAGCGCCACGAGCCGTGGCAGTGGAGCGGCTGGCTGTTCTCCTGGCGCCTGATTGGCCTGGTGTTCCTGGTGCTGTCCGGTGCTGCGCTGGCGCACATCCATTTCCACGCCGCCACCGGTCTGCCGGCGGGTGCAGGCGGTGCGCTGGGAGAAAGCCTCGGCGATCTGGCCAGGAACGCGCTGAACGTTCAGGGCAGCACATTGCTGCTCATCGCCCTGTTCCTGTTCGGCCTGACGGTGTTTACCGATCTGTCGTGGTTCAAGGTGATGGACCTCACCGGCAAGATCACCCTCGACCTGTTCGAACTATTCCAGGGCGCGGCCAATCGCTGGTGGGCGGCCCGTAACGAACGCAAGCAACTGGTGGCGCAACTGCGTGAGGTCGACGATCGCGTGAATGAAGTGGTCGCGCCAACCGTCACCGACAAACGCGAGCAGGCCAAGGTCAAGGAACGCCTGATCGAGCGTGAGCAAGCCCTGAGCAAGCACATGTCGGAGCGCGAGAAGCAGGTGCCGCCGGTCATCGCCCCAGCGCCGCCAAAACCGGCTGCACCGAGCCAGCGTGTGGAAAAAGAGAAACAGACGCCGTTGTTCGTCGACAGCGCCGTGGAAGGCACCTTGCCGCCGATCTCGATTCTCGACCCCGCAGAAAAGAAACAACTCAATTACTCGCCTGAATCCCTGGCTGCGGTTGGCCATTTACTGGAAATCAAGCTCAAGGAGTTTGGCGTCGAAGTCTCGGTGGATTCGATTCACCCAGGCCCGGTGATTACTCGTTACGAAATCCAGCCGGCCGCTGGCGTGAAAGTCAGCCGCATCTCCAACCTGGCGAAAGACCTGGCGCGTTCCCTGGCCGTGACCAGCGTGCGTGTGGTTGAAGTGATTCCCGGCAAGACCACTGTCGGTATCGAGATCCCGAACGAAGACCGGCAGATCGTGCGCTTCTCCGAAGTGCTGTCGACCCCCGAGTACGACAACTTCAAGTCGCCGGTCACTCTGGCCCTCGGTCACGACATCGGCGGCAAGCCGGTCATCACCGACCTGGCAAAAATGCCGCACTTGTTGGTGGCTGGTACCACTGGTTCCGGTAAGTCGGTCGGTGTGAACGCGATGATCCTGTCGATCCTGTTCAAGTCCGGCCCGGAAGACGCCAAGCTGATCATGATCGACCCGAAAATGCTTGAGCTGTCGATTTACGAAGGCATTCCGCACCTGCTGTGCCCGGTCGTCACCGATATGAAAGACGCGGCCAACGCCCTGCGCTGGAGCGTAGCGGAGATGGAGCGTCGCTACAAACTGATGGCGAAGATGGGCGTGCGTAACCTGTCCGGCTTCAACGCCAAGGTCAAGGAAGCCCAGGACGCCGGCACGCCGTTGACCGATCCGCTATACAAGCGCGAAAGCATTCACGACGAAGCACCGCTGCTGACCAAGCTGCCGACCATCGTCGTGGTTGTCGACGAGTTCGCCGACATGATGATGATCGTCGGCAAGAAGGTTGAAGAACTGATCGCCCGTATCGCCCAGAAGGCCCGTGCCGCCGGTATTCACTTGATCCTCGCCACCCAGCGTCCGTCGGTGGATGTGATCACCGGCCTGATCAAGGCGAACATCCCGACGCGCATGGCGTTCCAAGTGTCGAGCAAGATCGACTCCCGGACCATCATCGACCAGGGCGGCGCCGAGCAACTGTTGGGTCACGGTGACATGCTCTACATGCCGCCGGGCACCAGTCTGCCGATTCGGGTTCACGGCGCGTTCGTGTCCGATGACGAGGTTCACCGCGTCGTGGAGGCCTGGAAACTGCGCGGTGCGCCGGAATACAACGACGACATTCTCGCCGGTGTCGAGGAAGCCGGCAGCGGCTTCGAGAATGGCGGTGGGGGTGGCGATGACGATGCCGAAACCGATGCGCTCTACGACGAAGCAGTGCAGTTCGTCCTGGAAAGCCGTCGTGCGTCCATCTCTGCGGTTCAGCGCAAACTGAAAATCGGCTACAACCGCGCCGCACGCATGATCGAATCCATGGAAATGGCCGGGGTCGTGACGTCCATGAACACCAACGGTTCGCGTGAAGTCCTGGCCCCGGGCCCGGTGCGCGACTGATTTGATTTGCCTCCTTGAATTGAAAAGCGGAGGCGCACACGCGCCGCCCGATCCCCCACGAATGTTATGAGGACTCCCATGCGTCTTATCCGCATGCTGTTGCTGCCGGTACTGGCTTTGACCACGCTTTCGGCCCACGCCGATGACAAGGACGTGGCGCGCCTGACCCAATTGCTGGAAAAATCCCAGACATTGACTGCCCGTTTTTCCCAGCTGACTCTCGACGGCAGCGGCACACAGTTACAGGAAACCGCTGGTGACATGTCGCTGCAGCGCCCGGGCCTGTTCTACTGGCACACCAATGCGCCGGCTGAACAAACCATGGTCTCCGACGGCAAAAAGGTCACCCTGTGGGACCCGGATCTGGAACAGGCCACTATCAAGACCCTCGACCTGCGCCTGACCCAGACCCCGGCGTTGCTGCTGTCCGGTGACGTGTCCAAGATCAGCCAGAGCTTCGACATCAGCGCCAAGGAAGCCGGCGGCGTGATCGACTTTACCCTGAAGCCGAAAACCAAGGACACCCTGTTCGACAGCTTGCGCCTGTCGTTCCGTAACGGCCTGGTCAATGACATGCAACTGATCGACAGTGTTGGTCAGCGCACCAATATTCTGTTCACCGGCGTGAAGGCCAACGAGCCGATTCCTGCATCCAGGTTCAAGTTCGATATCCCCAAGGGTGCCGATGTAATCCAGGAATAACGCCGCTTAAACTGTGGGAGCGAGCCTGCTCGCGAAGAGGGAGTGTCAGTCGCCATCAATGTTGKCTGAYACACCGCTTTCGCGAGCAGGCTCGCTCCCACAGGGGGCCCCGTTGTTCAAATAGTGAGGTTTCGCAAGTAGTGATGGACCTGTTTCGCAGCGCCCCGATCGCTCAGCCCTTGGCCGCCCGCTTGCGTGCGGCCAATCTGGACGAGTACGTCGGTCAGGAACACCTGCTGGCTCGCGGCAAGCCTTTGCGCGAAGCCCTGGAGCAGGGTGCCCTGCATTCGATGATTTTCTGGGGCCCGCCGGGCGTGGGCAAAACCACCTTGGCGCGGTTGCTGGCGGAAGTCTCGGATGCGCACTTCGAAACGGTCTCGGCCGTGCTGGCCGGTGTGAAGGAAATCCGTCAGGCGGTGGAAATCGCCAAACAACAGGCCGGGCAGTACGGCCGACGCACCATTTTGTTTGTCGATGAAGTGCACCGCTTCAACAAGTCCCAGCAGGATGCCTTCCTGCCATACGTTGAAGACGGTACGCTGATTTTCATCGGCGCGACCACCGAAAACCCCTCGTTCGAACTCAATAACGCCTTGCTATCGCGGGCCCGCGTCTATGTGCTCAAGAGCCTCGACGAAGCGGCACTGCGCAAGTTGGTGCATCGCGCACTGACCGAAGAGCGTGGCCTGGGCAAGCGGCAACTGACCCTCAGCGATGAAGGCTTCCAGATGCTGTTGTCCGCCGCCGATGGCGATGGCCGGCGGCTGCTGAATCTGCTGGAGAATGCCTCGGACCTGGCCGAAGACAACAGCGAGATCGGCATCGATCTGCTGCAAAGCCTGCTCGGTGACACCCGTCGACGTTTCGACAAGGGCGGCGAAGCGTTCTACGACCAGATTTCCGCGCTGCATAAGTCCGTACGCGGCTCCAACCCCGATGGCGCATTGTATTGGTTCGCGCGGATGATCGACGGCGGTTGCGATCCGCTGTACCTGGCTCGGCGCGTAGTGCGCATGGCCAGCGAAGACATCGGCAATGCCGACCCGCGCGCCCTGAGCCTGTGCCTGGCGGCGTGGGAAGTGCAGGAACGCCTGGGCAGCCCCGAAGGTGAGTTGGCGGTGGCCCAGGCCATCACGTATCTGGCCTGCGCGCCGAAAAGCAACGCGGTGTATATGGGCTTCAAGGCCGCCATGCGCAGCGCCACTGAACACGGTTCGCTGGAAGTACCGCTGCACCTGCGCAACGCCCCGACCAAGCTGATGAAACAACTCGGTTACGGCGACGAATACCGTTACGCCCACGATGAGCCGGATGCCTACGCGGCGGGCGAAGATTATTTCCCGGAAGAACTCGAACCGCAGCCGTTCTATCAGCCGGTGCCACGGGGGCTGGAGATGAAGATCGGCGAGAAGCTCAATCACCTCGCCCAACTTGACCGTTTGAGCCCCCGGCAGCGGAGAAAATAGTGATTCCATTGGTCCTCGCGGTGTCCATCGGTGGTGTCGCCGGCACGCTGTTGCGGTTCGCAACAGGAAACTGGATCAACGCTAATTGGCCGCGGCACTTTTATACGGCTACGCTGGCCGTTAATATCGTGGGCTGTTTGCTGATCGGCGTTCTATACGGTCTGTTTTTGATTCGCCCGGAGGTGCCGTTTGAGGTGCGTGCCGGGTTGATCGTCGGCTTCCTCGGAGGGCTGACGACTTTTTCATCCTTTTCACTGGATACGGTGCGCTTGCTGGAAAGCGGGCAAGTGCCGCTGGCCTTGGGCTACGCGGCGCTCAGCGTATTCGGCGGGCTGCTTGCCACCTGGGCCGGCCTGTCCTTGACCAAACTTTGATAAACGAGAAACCGACATGCTCGATTCCAAACTGTTACGTAGCAACCTTCAGGACGTAGCGGACCGCCTGGCATCCCGTGGCTACACGCTGGATGTTGTGCGCATCGAAGCGCTGGAAGAACAGCGCAAGACCGTCCAGACCCGCACCGAAGCACTGCAGGCTGAACGTAATGCCCGTTCCAAATCCATCGGGCAGGCCAAGCAGCGCGGCGAAGACATCGCGCCCCTGATGGCTGACGTCGAGCGCATGGCCAACGAATTGAGCGCCGGTAAAATTGAGCTGGACGCGATCCAGACCGATCTGGATTCGATCCTGCTGGGCATCCCGAACCTGCCGCACGAATCGGTGCCGATTGGCGACGACGAAGACGGCAACGTCGAAGTGCGCCGCTGGGGCACCCCGACTGTATTCGACTTCCCGGTTCAGGACCACGTTGCCCTGGGCGAGAAATTCGGCTGGCTGGACTTCGAAACCGCCGCCAAGCTGTCCGGCGCGCGTTTCGCCTTGCTGCGTGGCCCGATTGCCCGTCTGCACCGCGCCCTGGCGCAGTTCATGATCAACCTGCACGTCACCGAACACGGTTACGAAGAGGCTTACACGCCTTATCTGGTCCAGGCCCCTGCACTGCAAGGCACTGGTCAACTGCCGAAATTCGAAGAAGACCTGTTCAAGATCACTCGCGAAGGCGAAGCCGATCTGTACCTGATCCCGACCGCTGAAGTGTCGCTGACCAACATCGTCGCGGGCGAGATCGTCGATTCGAAACTGCTGCCGATCAAGTTCGTGGCCCACACCCCATGCTTCCGTAGTGAAGCCGGCGCGTCGGGTCGTGACACCCGCGGCATGATCCGTCAGCACCAGTTCGACAAAGTCGAAATGGTCCAGATCGTTGAGCCGTCGACGTCGATGGAAGCGCTGGAAGGCCTGACCGCCAACGCCGAGAAAATCCTGCAATTGCTGGAGCTGCCTTACCGTACCTTGGCGCTGTGCACCGGCGACATGGGCTTCAGCGCGGTCAAGACTTACGACCTGGAAGTGTGGATTCCGAGCCAGGAGAAGTACCGCGAGATTTCGTCGTGCTCCAACTGCGGTGATTTCCAGGCCCGTCGTATGCAAGCACGTTTCCGCAACCCGGAAACCGGCAAGCCTGAACTGGTTCATACCCTGAACGGTTCCGGTCTGGCGGTCGGTCGTACCCTGGTGGCCGTGGTGGAAAACTATCAGCAAGCCGACGGTTCGATCCGTGTGCCTGAAGTCCTGAAGCCGTACATGGGTGGCCTTGAGGTCATCGGCTAAATGAACTATCTGCCGCTGTTTCACAACCTGCGCGGCAGTCGTGTGTTGGTTGTCGGTGGGGGGGAGATTGCCTTGCGCAAATCCCGCCTGCTGGCCGATGCCGGTGCGCTGCTGCGGGTGGTTGCACCTGAAATCGAACCGCAACTGCGCGAACTGGTGGCCGGCAGCGGTGGCGAGTGCCTGTTGCGCGGTTATGCCGAGACGGACCTGGACGGTTGCGGGCTGATCATTGCCGCAACCGACGACGAGTCGTTGAACGCGCAAGTCTCCGCCGATGCCCATCGGCGCTGTGTGCCGGTCAACGTCGTGGACGCGCCGGCTCTGTGCAGCGTGATCTTTCCGGCGATTGTTGATCGTTCGCCCTTGATTATTGCGGTGTCCAGCGGCGGCGATGCGCCGGTGCTGGCTCGGTTGATCCGCGCCAAGATTGAAACCTGGATTCCTTCGACCTATGGCCAACTGGCGGGTCTGGCTGCGCGTTTTCGCCATCAGGTCAAAGGTCTGTTTCCGGATGTGCAGCAACGTCGTGGATTCTGGGAAGACGTCTTTCAAGGCCCGATCGCTGACCGACAACTGGCCGGGCAGGGCGCCGAAGCCGAGCGTCTGTTGCAGGCGAAAATCGACGGTGAAGCGGATATCACGACCGGCGAGGTGTACTTGGTCGGGGCGGGGCCGGGGGATCCTGACCTGCTGACGTTCCGTGCCTTGCGCCTGATGCAGCAAGCCGACGTGGTGCTGTACGACCGTTTGGTGGCCCCAGCGATCCTGGAACTGTGCCGTCGCGATGCCGAACGGGTTTATGTCGGCAAGCGCCGCGCTGATCACGCCGTACCGCAGGATCAGATCAACCAGCAACTGGTCGATCTGGCCAAGGCAGGCAAGCGGGTTGTGCGATTGAAGGGCGGTGATCCGTTCATCTTCGGCCGCGGCGGTGAAGAGATCGAAGAACTCGCGGCCCAAGGCATCCCGTTCCAGGTTGTACCGGGTATCACGGCGGCCAGCGGTTGCGCGGCGTATGCCGGGATTCCGCTGACCCACCGCGACTACGCGCAGTCGGTGCGCTTTGTGACCGGGCATTTGAAGGACGGCTCCACCGATCTGCCGTGGGCCGACCTGGTCGCGCCGGCGCAGACGTTGGTGTTCTACATGGGCCTGGTGGGCTTGCCGATTATCTGCGAGCAGTTGATCAAGCACGGTCGCGGAGCGGATACCCCGGCGGCGCTGATTCAGCAGGGCACCACGATTAATCAGCGAGTGTTTACCGGCACGCTGGCGGATTTGCCACGGTTGGTGGCGGAGCATGAAGTGCATGCGCCGACGTTGGTAATCGTTGGGGAAGTGGTACAGCTGCGCGAGAAACTGGCGTGGTTCGAAGGTGCTCAGGCGCAGGTCTGAAGACCAGTAACTGATCGTTCCCACGCTCCGCGTGGGAATGCCGCCAGGGACGCTCCGCGTTCCGCTTCAAGGGTGACGCAGAGCGTCACGGGATGCATTCCCACGCGGAGCGTGGGAACGATCACCTGTCAGGACCTGCGCCAAACCCCTTTCCCGTTCAACCGTGCCCGATCATGCGCTGCCGTGAAATCCTGCGCAGGGCCTTTCGGCACCACCCCAGTCGGATTGATGGTCTTGTGGCTGCCATAGTAGTGATTCTTGATGTGTTCAAAACTCACCGTCTCGGCAATCCCCGGCCACTGATAAATCTCGCGCAACCAGTTCGACAGATTCGGATAATCGGCAATCCGCTGCAGGTTGCACTTGAAGTGCCCGTAGTACACCGCGTCAAAACGAATCAGCGTAGTGAACAGCCGAATATCCGCCTCGGTCAGGTATTCACCGGTCAGGTAACGATTGGCGCTTAACAGCTGCTCCAGTCGATCCAGCTCTTCAAACAAGCCATCAAACGCTTCTTCATAGGCCTGTTGCGAGGTCGCAAATCCGGCACGATACACGCCATTGTTCACCGCTGGGTATATCCGTTCGTTCAACGCATCGATCTCACCGCGCAGTGGCTCAGGATAGAAATCCAGGTCATTGCCGGTCAGGTCGTCGAATGCGCTGTTGAACATGCGGATGATCTCCGCCGATTCATTGTTGACGATGCGATTCTGTTGTTTGTCCCACAGCACCGGTACGGTGACGCGGCCGGTGTAGTTGGCGGTATCGGCGGTGTAGCGCTGGTGCATGAAGTCGAGATTTTCGAGTTTGTCGCCGGTGGAGCCCAGGCTCTGGTCGAAGGTCCAGCCGTTTTCCAGCATCAGCCAGCTGACCACCGACACGTCGATCAGGCTTTCGAGGCCTTTGAGTTTGCGCAGGATCAATGTGCGGTGGGCCCACGGACAGGCGAGGGACACGTAGAGGTGATAGCGGCCGGCTTCAGCGGCAAAACCACCGACACCGGTCAGGCCTGGGTTGCCGTCGGCGGTCACCCAGTTGCGGCGCTGCGCCTGTTCACGCTGAAACGCGCCGTCCTTGCTGCTTTCGTACCACTGGTCATGCCAGCGACCTTCAACTAACAAACCCATGTTCAGGACTCCTCAACCTATAAGCGTTGGAGAGGAGTCTATTCGGATAGGTTCGATAAAAAAGCGCAAAGGTTGAAGGGTTATGATCGATTAAATCGATCTGTCGCGAGCGTCCCAGTACTGTTGGGCTGTTTAGAAC
>NZ_JBFULH010000151.1:0-8931 GCF_056400445.1 Pseudomonas sp. P5_B2
CTGGTGACGATAAGCAGGGCGGTACACAACAGGAAGTCATAGAACATCGCTGCCAGGCGACGACCCAGTGAGACGGCGGGAAACTCGCCCTGGGGGTTGAGCAGGTGTTTCGACATGGCAGCCTCTGGACGGAAAAAGAAGTCATTTTACGGATTTACGCGCACAAAAAAGCCCCTGATGTCAGCATCAGGGGCTTTTTCGTTACAGAAGATTAAGCTTCTGCTTGTACTTCGTCAGCCTGCATGCCTTTCTGGCCTTGCACGGCAACGAAAGTCACTTTCTGGCCTTCTTTCAGGCTCTTGAAGCCATTGCCCTGGATGGCGCGGAAATGCACGAACAGATCCGGACCGCTTTCAGGAGTGATAAAACCAAAACCTTTCTCGTCGTTAAACCACTTGACGGTACCGCTCTGACGTTGGGACATTTCTTATTTCCTTTGACGCTAAAATTAATGACAGTCTCCTTCTCATGAAAGAGTACTGGGGCTGGTTGCAGGAGAGTAAGAAGACGTCGAACGGGATGTAGCTTACTTGTAGGCTACTGCCCAGGTCACGATTCCAAGCGACCCATGCAAACACAGTGGACAAACTCTACGCCAACTACGGGAGAAAAAACAAGCCCCGTCAGAGGCCCGGTTTTGCTCAGGTTGATGGCACTAGTCGATCCACTAGTGCGGTCTTATTCTTTGTTGTCGTTCACTTGTTTTCGATTGTTATAAGCCGCGTTCCAAAACGAATGATATGCACTGTTTTATGGCGGTTGCGTTACACATTAGTGCACTGTTAACGCAGCCGCGTTACTTATAGAAACAGTCAATCAACCGCGATAGTAGCGTTGCGCAACAAATGGCATTTTGCTTACAAGCAAAGGCACCTTTTTTCCACGGACAATCGCCCAGACAGGGGTATCGATGGCGATATAGGCGCTGTCGACGTAACCCATGGCCAAAGGAGCACCGAGTGTCGGGCCGAAGCCGCCGCTGCACACAGTGCCGATGATATCGCCGGCTTCGTTGACGATTTCCGCGCCTTCACGCACTGGCGTGCGTTCCTGAGGCAGCAGACCGACGCGCTTGCGGCTGACGCCACCTTGTTGTTGCTCGAACACGGTTTCAGCGCCTGGGAAGCTGCCGGCCCGCGCGCCATCGGCACGACGAGGCTTGGAGATGGCCCACAGCAGGCTGGCTTCAATAGGTGTGGTGTCGGTGTTCATGTCATGGCCATAGAGGCACAGCCCGGCTTCCAGGCGTAGCGAGTCGCGGGCGCCGAGACCGATGGCCTCTACTTCAACTTCAGCCAGCAGCGAACGGGCAAGGGCTTCGGCGTTGGCGGCCGGTACCGAGATTTCGAAACCGTCTTCACCGGTGTACCCCGAACGGCTGACAAAGCAGTCAACGCCCAGCAGTTTCACGCGGGCGAACTGCATGAAGGTCATTTTCGTCACTTCGGGTGCCAGGCGCGCGAGCACGGTGACTGCAGCCGGACCTTGCAGGGCCAGCAGCGCGCGTTCTTCGAACAGCGGCTCGATCGTGCACTGGTCGCCGATGTGCTTGCGCAGGTGCGCCAGGTCCTGATCCTTGCAGGCCGCGTTGACCACCAGGAACAGTTCGTCGTTACCTAGGTTGGCGACCATCAGGTCGTCGAGGATGCSACCGGTTTCGTTGGTGAACATCGCGTAGCGCTGCATGCCCACCGGCAGGTCGATAATGTCCACCGGCACCAGGGTTTCCAGGGCCTTGGCAGCATTGGCGCCGGTCAGGCGGATCTGGCCCATGTGCGAAACATCGAACAACCCGGCCTGATCACGGGTGTGCTGGTGTTCTTTCATCACGCCGAGTGGGTATTGCACCGGCATGTCATAACCGGCGAACGGCACCATGCGCGCACCGAGTTCGATGTGCAGGGCGTGTAGCGGGGTTTTCAGCAATTGTTCGGTGGACATATTCAGCTCCTGAAAAAGTGTGCAATGCGCGTGAGCATCAGCACTCGATAATGTTGACCGCCAAACCGCCACGGGCGGTTTCCTTGTATTTGCTTTTCATGTCAGCGCCGGTCTGGCGCATGGTGCGGATGACCTTGTCGAGGGAGACGAAGTGCTGGCCRTCGCCGCGCAGGGCCATGCGTACCGCGTTGATCGCCTTCACCGAACCCATGGCGTTGCGCTCGATGCAAGGCACTTGCACCAGCCCGCCAATCGGGTCGCAGGTCAGGCCGAGGTTGTGTTCCATGCCGATTTCGGCGGCGTTTTCCACTTGCTGCACGGTGCCACCAAGGACTTCGCACAGGGCGCCGGCCGCCATCGAACAGGCCACGCCGACCTCGCCCTGGCATCCGACTTCGGCGCCAGAAATCGAGGCGTTTTCTTTATAGAGAATGCCGATGGCCGCCGCCGTCAGCAGAAAGCGCACGACGCCATCTTCGGTCGCGCCAGGAATAAAGCGCATGTAGTAATGCAACACCGCCGGGACAATGCCTGCCGCACCGTTTGTGGGTGCGGTCACGACGCGTYCGCCGTTGGCGTTTTCTTCATTGACCGCCAGCGCGTACAAGTTGACCCAGTCCAGTACCGACAGCGGATCGCGCAACGACGATTCCGGGTTTTTGCACAGTTGTCGATGCAGGGCTGCGGCGCGACGTTTGACCTTCAATCCGCCGGGCAGAATGCCTTCATTGCGGCAACCGGCATCGACGCAGTCTTGCATCACTTGCCAGATCTTCAGCAGGCCGGCGCGGGTTTCCGCTTCCGGGCGCCAGGCGCTTTCGTTAGTCAGCATCACCTGGCTGATGGACAGTCCGTAGGTGGTGCAATGACTGAGCAGATCCTTGGCGCTTTTGAATGGGAAGGTCAGTGGTGTGGCGTCTTCGACGATGCGGTCGGCGCCGGCGGCGTCTTCATCGACGACAAAACCGCCGCCGACCGAGTAGTATTCGCGGCTGCGGATTTGCAGGCCGGCAGCGTCGAAGGCGCGAAAGATCATGCCGTTGGGGTGATAGGCCAACGGTTTGCGAATCATCGCCAGGTGTTCTTTCTCGTTGAACGCAATGCTGTGTTCGCCGAGCAGGTTCAAGCGTCCGTTGCCACGGATTTCTTGCAAGCGCGCGGCAACGGTTTCAGTGTTCACGGTGTCCGGGTGTTCACCTTCCAGGCCCAGTAACACAGCCTTGTCACTGCCGTGCCCCTTGCCGGTGGCGCCGAGCGAGCCGTAGAGCTCGACTTTGACGCAGGTGGTGGCCGCAAGCAGCCCTTCACGGCGCAAACCTTCGGCGAAACGCGCGGCTGCGCGCATCGGGCCGACGGTGTGGGAGCTGGAGGGGCCAATGCCAATCTTGAACAGGTCGAACACGCTTAACGACATGGTTGTTCTCCGGTTTCTTGTTATAGGTATGGGCGAAMTCTGAAATCTTCCACAGATCCCCTGTAGGAGTGAGACCGGCTTTCCGGCGATAGCGGTCTAACATTCAACAAAAATGTCTAAAGACAGATCGCTATCGCCGGCAAGCCGGTCTCCCCTACAAGGGTTTTGTGGTGTTCATGGAAGTAGGGGCGAGCAGACTCGCCCCCTTGTCCGTTTAAGCGTAGCTTTCGATCGACGGGCAGGCGCAGATCAGGTTGCGATCGCCAAACACGTTGTCGACGCGACCGACCGGTGGCCAGTATTTGCCTTCGATCAACGATGCAACCGGGTACACCGCTTGCTCACGGCTGTACGGATGCGTCCACTCGCCGACGATTTCCGCTGCGGTGTGCGGAGCGTTCTTCAGCGGGTTGTCGTCCTTGTCCAGCGTGCCGTTTTCCACCGCGCGGATTTCTTCGCGGATGCGGATCATGGCGTCGCAGAAGCGGTCCAGTTCTTCCTTGGATTCGCTTTCGGTCGGCTCGATCATCAACGTGCCGGCAACCGGGAACGACATGGTCGGGGCGTGGAAACCAAAGTCGATCAGGCGCTTGGCGACGTCATCGACGCTGATACCGCTGCTGTCTTTCAGTGGGCGCAGGTCGAGGATGCATTCGTGCGCGACCAGGCCGTTGCTGCCGGTGTATAGCACTGGGTAGTGCTCTTCCAGACGACGGGAGATGTAGTTGGCATTGAGGATCGCCAACTGTGAAGCGCGCTTGAGGCCTGCGCCGCCCATCATGCGAATGTACATCCAGGTGATCGGCAGAATGCTCGCGCTGCCGAACGGTGCTGCGCAGACTGCGCCTTCTTTGCGTTCCATCTGGGCATGGCCCGGCAGGAACGGAGTCAGGTGCGATTTCACGCCAATCGGGCCGACGCCCGGGCCGCCACCGCCGTGTGGAATGCAGAAGGTTTTGTGCAGGTTCAAGTGCGACACGTCGCCGCCGAACTTGCCCGGTGCGCAGAGGCCGACCATCGCATTCATGTTGGCGCCGTCGATGTACACCTGGCCGCCATTGTCATGAATGATGCCGCAGATTTCGCGGATGCCTTCTTCGAACACGCCGTGGGTCGACGGGTAGGTGATCATCAGCGCGGCGAGGTGTTCGCGGTGCTCGATGGCTTTGGCGCGCAGGTCTTCGATGTCGACGTTGCCGCGTGCGTCGCAAGCGGTCACGACCACGCGCATGCCGGCCATGTTGGCGGTGGCCGGGTTGGTGCCGTGGGCGGACGATGGGATCAGGCAGATGTCGCGGCGGTCTTCGCCACGGCTTTGATGATAGGCCCGAATCGCCAACAGACCGGCGTATTCACCTTGCGAACCGGCGTTCGGTTGCAGCGAGATCGAGTCGTAACCAGTAGCGGCGCAGAGCATCGCTTCCAGTTCGTCGGTCAGTTGCTGGTAGCCGGCGCTTTGCTCGGCCGGGGCGAACGGGTGCAAGGCACCGAATTCAGCCCAGGTCACCGGGATCATTTCGCTGGCGGCGTTGAGTTTCATGGTGCACGAACCCAGCGGGATCATGGTGCGGTCCAGTGCCAAGTCCTTGTCGGCCAGCTTGCGCAGGTAGCGCATCAGCTCGGTTTCCGAGTGGTAACGGTTGAACACCGGGTGGCTGAGGATCGGCGATTGACGAACCAGTGCGGCCGGAATTGCGCTGACCACCGAAGCGGCAAGGGCGGCAAAGTCTGGCAGGGCTTTGCCATTAGCCAGCACGCTCCACAGGGTTTCGACGTCGGCCTGGGTGGTGGTTTCGTCGAGGGACAGGCCCAGGCGTTCAGCGTCGACCACGCGCAGGTTGATGCGCTGGGCGCGCGCCTGCTCGTGCAGCTTGGCGGTGTTGGCGCCGGTGTTCAGGGTCAGGGTGTCGAAGAAGCTGGCTTGTTCGACGGTCAGGCCCAGTGCGTTCAAGCCTTTGGCCAGAATGGCGGTCAGGTGATGCACGCGGTTGGCGATCTGGGTCAGGCCTTTCGGACCGTGATACACGGCGTACATGCTGGCGATGTTGGCCAGCAATACTTGCGCGGTGCAGATATTCGACGTGGCTTTCTCGCGACGGATGTGTTGCTCGCGGGTTTGCATGGCCAGGCGCAGGGCCGGCTTGCCGAAACGGTCCACAGAGACACCGACCAGACGGCCCGGCATGTCGCGCTTGAACGCATCTTTAGTGGAGAAGTACGCCGCGTGCGGACCACCGAAGCCCAGTGGCACGCCGAAACGTTGGGCGCTGCCGATGGCCACGTCGGCACCGAATTCGCCTGGTGGGGTCAGCACGGTCAGGGCCAGCAGGTCAGCGGCCACGGCGACCAGCGCGTTGGCCGCGTGGAAACGCTCGGTCAGTTCGCGGTAATCGAACACGTCACCGTTGCTGGCCGGGTATTGCAGCAGAGCGCCGAAGAACGGCGTCACGTCAGTGAGTTCGAGCTCATCACCGACCACAACGTCGATGCCCAACGGCTCGGCACGGGTGCGCAGCACGTCGAGGGTTTGCGGGTGGCAATGCACGGAGGCGAAGAAGGCGTGGCTGCCCTTGTTCTTGCTCAGGCGTTTGCAGAAAGTCATGGCTTCGGCAGCGGCGGTGGCTTCGTCGAGCAAGGAAGCGTTGGCAATCGGCAGGCCGGTCAGGTCGCTGATCAGGGTCTGGAAGTTCAACAGCGCTTCGAGACGGCCCTGGGAGATTTCTGGCTGGTACGGGGTGTACGCGGTGTACCAAGCCGGGTTTTCCAGCAGGTTGCGCAGGATCGGCGACGGCGTGTGGGTGCCGTAGTAGCCCTGGCCAATGAAGGTCTTGAACAGTTGGTTTTTACCGGCGATGGCTTTGATCGAGGCCAGGGCCTCGGCTTCGCTCAAACCGTCTTCCAGGCCCAGGACGCTGGTGCCTTTGATGCTGTCCGGGATGACGCTGGCGCTCAGGGCTTCCAGCGAGTCGAAACCGAGGCTGTTGAGCATGGCTTGCTCGTCGCCGGCACGCGGGCCGATGTGACGGGCGATGAATTCGTTGGCGGTGGTCAGATTGACTTGRGTCATGTCGGGCGCTCCTCAGGCTTCGGCGTTGGCTTTGATCAGACGGTCGTAGGCGTCCTGGTCCAGCAGTTTGGCGACCGCCGAGGCGTCGCTCGGCTGGAAGCGGAAGAACCAACCTTCGCCCAGCGGATCTTCGTTGACCAGTTCAGGGCTGCTGTCGAGTGCCGGGTTGACTTCCAGCACTTCACCGTCGAGTGGCATGTACACGCCGCTGGCGGCTTTTACCGATTCCACGGTGGCGGCTTCAGCGCCTTTGTCGTAGGACTGCAGCTCAGGCAGTTGTACGAAAACCACGTCGCCCAAGGCGTTCTGTGCGAAAGCGGTGATGCCGACAGTAACGGTACCGTCAGCTTCGGTGCGCAGCCATTCGTGATCTTCAGTAAAACGCAACTCGCTCATAAGAACTCCTAAGGGGGCCAGACTCGTCTGGTGGACGCGATTGAATGCTTGGGCAAAAAGCCCTGTTATGACGGACTACATAGCAAGAACGCGGCCAACGTCGATTTTGTCCTTATTAATCAATGTTTTATTGGGTTTTGTGGGCGGCTATAACGCTTTCGCTGTAGTGAAATCGATACGGGCGGAAGGGGAGATGAAAGCTGAGGTGGATCAAAGCCTTGTGCAGGCGTGATTCGGCTGGGTGTAGCGATATCGTTCCGCTGTAGCGCTTTCAGTACGGACGGAGGTCGTTTTTGGAGAGGGATTTCCAGACAGAACACAAAACTTGTGGGAGCCAGCTTGCTGGCGATTGCGGTGAGACAGGCAACAAAGATGTCGACTGACATGGCCCAATCGCCAGCAGGCTGGCTCCCACACAGGGGTACTTCGGTGGCTGGGGGAGTTTCAGGGCTTGTTGGGGATGCCGTACTTGCGCAACCGATGGGCAATCGCCGTGTGGGAGGTTTGCAGCCGSCTGGCCAGTTGGCGGGTCGAGGGGTAGCTGACGTAGAGTTTTTCCAGCAGGGTTTTCTCGAACTCCTCCATCGCCTGCTCCAGACTGTCGACGTTTGCGTCGCTCTGGCGCGCCACTGAGGTGCCGGCGATGTCGAGGTCGCCAATGTCGACCAGCGTGCTTTCGCAAATCGCCGCCGCGCGGAAAATCACGTTTTGCAATTGCCGCACATTGCCCGGCCAGCGATTGCCCAGCAGCGCTGGATAGGTGCCCGGTGCCAGGCGACAGACCGGGCGCTGGATCTGCGCGCAGGCCTGCTGCATGAAGTAGCGGGCGAGCAACAGAATGTCCTGGCCACGTTCGCGCAGCGGCGGGACCTCAACGTTGAGCACATTGAGGCGATAGAACAGGTCTTCGCGGAAACTGCCTTCGCTGACCATTTTTTCCAGGTCGCGGTGGGTCGCGCTAAGAATCCGCACATTGACCTTCACCTCACGGTCCCCACCGACACGCCGGAAGCTGCCGTCATTGAGAAAGCGCAGCAGTTTCGCCTGCAAGTACGGCGACATCTCACCGATCTCATCGAGAAATACCGTGCCCTGGTTGGCCAGCTCCATCAGCCCAGGTTTGCCGCCCCGTTGCGCACCGGTGAAGGCGCCGGGGGCGTAGCCGAACAGTTCACTTTCGGCGAGGTTCTCCGGCAATGCCGCGCAGTTCAGCGCCAGAAAGGGCGAACTGTGGCGAGCGCTGATGGCATGGCAGGCCCGCGCCACCAATTCTTTGCCGGTGCCGGTTTCGCCCTGAATCAACAGGGGCGCATCAAGGGCTGCGACCCGTTGGGCGCGAGCCTTGAGGGTGCGGATCACCGGCGACTCACCGAGCAGCGCGTCGAAACCTTCGGCATGGTCATGGTGCAGCGCCGAAAGGCGTTCGCCGATGCGATTGGGTTGATACAACGTGAGCAGGGCGCCCGCATCGGTAATCGGCGTGGCGTCCAGCAGCAATGTCTGACCGTTGACGGTGATTTCCCTCAGCGGCAAGCGAAAGCCTTGTTCCAGCAGGGCATCGAGCAGCGCCGGGTCGGCAAACAGTTCTGCAATGCTTTCACCCGCCGGTTCACGGCCATACAACGCAATCAGTGCCGGGTTGGCCAGCAACACTTTGCCGGCACTGTCCAGCGCCAGTACCGGGTCGGTCATGGCCGCGAGCAATGCGTCGAGTTGCAGGTGTCGGCGCTGGCCGGGAAGGATGTCGACCACCGTCACTGCTTGCACGCCACGCACACTGAACAGCGCATCGCGCAGCTCTTCGAGAACTTGCGGGCTCAGGGTCGGGGCATCGATGTAAACGTTGGGCGGGACCATTTCCACCGCATCCAGATTGAGATTACGCCCACCGAGCAAAGCCAGGACTTCCTGGGTAATGCCGACGCGGTCGATGAAGCTGACGTGGATACGCATGGGGCGGTTTTTGGTTCTGAAGTGCGGAGGGTGGCAAGTATGCCTTGGGGCGGGCGAATGGTGAAATCCTGCGCAGGATTTCGGGCCGACACCGAATTCTTGTAGGAGCGGGCTTGCTCGCGAAGGCGGTGGGTCAGTCACCATCATATTTGACTGATAC